>CACXGC010000123.1 GCA_902767155.1 uncultured Ruminococcus sp.
AAATATCAAGGGCAGAAAACCGCTCTTTAGTAGATTTTAAAGTATTTTCCTCAAAATGTCAATAGCTTTTTGCAATTTTCCTTTAAGAATTTGTAAAAAAAACTTGTGCATACTATACAATATCCCAATATTTCATTCATCAAAGCGCTACACTGTCAATTCAATTTCACGACATTTTCATGCATTTCACTCAATGAAAAAACCACCAGTTTACTCATCTTTGTGAGAATAGGATTAAGTGCCGGAGGTGGCGTTCAAAGCCTTTTTGCTTTCATCGTCCACCCTGTACGAGTCGCATATTTTCTGTACAGCACGTTTTGTCGTGACCTTATCAAAACAATTCTCATTAAGATACGGCAAAGTTTTCTGCGGAAATTTTATATAACATTCCGCCAGCGCCCATGCTGCCGCCATTGAAGAATAGTAAAAGCCTGTATTGATTTTCGTCAAAGCGCACAAAGTCTTGTCTATGTAATTTTCCGTACAAAAATAATCCAGCAGCATAACCGCACCGAACCTTGCATAAAATTCCATGTCAGAAATAATATACTCCTGCAAAAAGTTCCACATCATTTGCTGTTTCTTTTTAACGAATTTCAGCGATGCACAAAAGCTGTCACAAACCGCCCAATTGTTTATTTTTGGCACAAATTCCCTGATAAGCTGCAATCTAACCTCGTCATCAATTTTAAGATAACCGATTATCATTCCCCTGAGCATTATTTCCTCGTAATAAATATCTTCTCCCGAAAGAACTGTCTGACCCTGATTACGAGCCAGTTCTTTTGCAAACTTTCTCAGCAGCGGCAGTCTCACTCCTATGATATTTTCCGCCCCCGGTGTCAGCGAAGAGGAAAATTTTCTTAATTTTTCATCCCCCATCGAAAGCAGCTTTTTTCTGATGTCATCATTCAAGAATTTTCACCTCTTTTGCTTGATATGTTCTATTATGATTTTCAAAAATTCATCACCATAGCGGCGTATTTTCTCCTCACCCAAGCCGGAAATCTTTTTCATTTGGGTCACATTCATCGGTTTCAGCGATGCCATTTCCTTCAACATTCCGTCGCCGGCAATAGTGTAAACCGGAACGCCGTTCAGTATCGAAAGAATTTTCACTTTTGCCTTGAGCTTGATATACAATTCCTCATCAAAATCTTTTGGTGTAATGCGTACAATTTGTTTATCAATGCTGTTTTTGCGGCAAAAGCTGCATTTTCCGCAGCGTTCAGGACTTTTTTCCCCGAAATATGACAGCATATTTCTTCTGAGACAATATTGTGACAAAGCATAGCTTTTCATTTTATTCAGATTTTCAAGTTTAGCGTTTATGCGGTCTTTTCTTTCCGCAGCGGTCATACCGTCATTTTGTTCATTGTCATGCGGACGAAGTATAAAATAATCTCTGATAATGCAATAATCCCTGTAGGAATAAAGCAGTATACATTCGGCATCTTCACCGTCACGACCGGCACGTCCTGCCTGTTGATAGTAATCTTCCAATCCTGACGGCATATCATAATGTATGACAAATCTCACATCCGGTTTATCTATCCCCATCCCGAAAGCAGTTGTTGCCGCAATTATTTTTATTTTTCCAAAAGTAAAATCCTCCTGAATCTGTTTTCTTTTCTCCGTATTCATACCGGCATGATATGCTGCTGATGAGTAACCCAGATCGCTGAGATTTTCAGCGACGATTTCGGTTTGTTTTTTCGTCAGACAGTAGACTATACCCGATTCATCCTTATGTTTTTGAAGATAATTACACATCCACTCCATTTTTTTATCGGCAGCAAACTCTTTTGTATCTCTATCATCAATCGAAATTGCACCAAAATATAAGTTTGGTCTGTCGAAACTTGCAGTAATGCAATACGGCGATTTCAGATTCAGTTGTTGTACTATATCCTGTTTTACTGTTTCACTTGCAGTAGCCGTAAAAGCCGCAATAACAGGACGTACAGCAAGCTTATCAACAAATTTCGTAATTCTCCGGTAACTCGGACGGAATTCATGCCCCCATACTGAAATACAATGTGCCTCATCGACAGCGATTAAGGATATTTTTGTTTTTCTGACAAATTCTATAAATTTAGGGCTTTCAAGTCTTTCGGGAGCAGCGTAAATGATTTTATAAGCACCCTGAGCTGCTCTGCTTATTGCAAGGTCAACCTGTCTTGGTGTAAGCGAACTGTTAAGATATGCAGCCGGAACGCCTATGGATTTCAAAATTCTGACCTGATCCTGCATCAGCGATATAAGCGGCGATATCACAAGAGTAACGCCGTCCATAGCGAGTGCCGGAATCTGGTAACATATAGATTTTCCGGCACCTGTCGGCATAACAGCGCAAATATCCCTGCCGCGCATAATATTTGTAACTATCTCAAATTGTCCCGGACGAAAGCTGTCATATCCGTAATACTTTTTCAGTATCTGATTTATATCTGTCAAAAATCCCACACTCCGAACTTAATTTCTGCGAAAATCAGGTAAACTCTGCCATATCGCTTATGTCCATTCTTTTGTAATCATTTACAGAAAACCTGCCGGCAAACACCGACAGGTCATTTTCTTTCACCAGACGAATTTTCTGTTGTTTTGTAAGCTGTTTTATGCTGTATTCCAAACGGCAAGCGGAAGACCTGTCCGCACTTTGCCATACAGCCGCCAACTTCTCAGGCGGATGCGAACGTGTATATTTTGCGCCCTTTCCGTTCATTGCAAAATGTTCCGCCATGCGTTTTTTCACATTTGAAGTCATGCCTGTGTAAAAACTTCCGTCACTGCAAAGCAGTATATATGTGTAAAACATCACTTTTTGCTCATCTGAATATGGTCTTTATAGATTTCCGAATAAAGTTCACCGCCGCACCATGCTGAATTTGTCGGCGTAATAACAGCTTTTAGCACATCTCTGCCAAAACCTGCCTTTCTCATTGCTGCAAGAAGCTTGTCAATATCGGAACCGAGAAAACCACCCATCACGAGCATTTTTCCGAATGAATCGCCGCTGTAATCTCTTTTTTCCTCCGAATCCGTCAATCCTGCGAGATATCCCACAGACAGAAGCATTTCTTCATTTTCCACATTTTTCACCGCAAAATGCAATGGCAGCAGTGTCCTTTTGGCTTTTGCCTGTTCCTCACTGTCAAAATTATATAAAAGTACTGTTTTTTTCATATTTTCACCCTTACCAACTATCGAATATACAAATTTACTGGTCACTGTCAAGCTTGAGTACAGCCATAAAAGCCTCCTGAGGCACTTCGACAGAACCGAGCTGACGCATACGCTTTTTACCTTCCTTTTGTTTTTCGAGCAGTTTTTTCTTTCTTGTAATATCGCCGCCGTAGCACTTGGCAAGAACGTCTTTTCTCATAGCCTTTACTGTTTCACGGGCAATTATTTTACCGCCGATGCAAGCCTGAATCGGCACTTCAAACAACTGACGGGGAATTTTTTCTTTAAGCTTTTCAGCCATTTTCCTTGCTCTCGGATATGCCTTTTCCGCATGAATTATAAACGAAAGTGCATCAACGATTTCACCGTTCAGCATTATGTCAAGCTTAACAAGCTTTGATTCAGCATAGCCGCAAAGCTCGTAATCAAAAGAGGCATATCCTCTTGTTCGTGATTTCAGCGTATCGAAAAAGTCGTATATTATCTCAGCAAGCGGCAAATTATAATGTATGTCCACACGGTCTGCGTCAATATATGTCATATCACGGAATATTCCACGTCTGTCCTGACAGAGATCCATAATATTTCCCACATACTCACTTGGAGAATAAATATGCGCCTCAGTCATAGGTTCTTCCGCCATACTTATAGTGCCTGGATCAGGATAATTTGTCGGGTTATCTATCATTTCCACAGTACCGTCATTTTTTGTTATTCTGTATATTACGCTTGGCGCTGTTGTTATCAGATCAAGGTTATACTCACGTTCAAGACGTTCCTGAATTATCTCCATGTGGAGAAGTCCGAGAAAGCCGCAGCGGAATCCAAATCCGAGAGCGACTGATGTTTCAGGTTCAAACGAAAGCGACGCATCATTAAGTTCCAGTTTTTCGAGAGCATCACGCAAATCACCATATTTTGCACCGTCTGCCGGATAAATACCGCAGAAGACCATTGGCTGTACTGCACGATATCCGGGCAATGGTTTATCTGCCGGACGTTCTGCCAATGTTACGGTATCACCCACACGGGCATCTCCCACTGTTTTTATAGATGCGGCTATATATCCGACTTCACCGGCATAAAGAACCTGTGCCGGTTCAAGACTTGTAGCACGCATGAAACCGAGTTCTACAACATTGAATTCAGAGCCGCTCGCCATAAAACGTATGGTATCTCCGACACGAATCTGACCCTCTTTCACTCTGACGTAGACGATAACGCCCTTGTAGCTGTCGTAGTAGGAATCAAAAATAAGTGCCTGAAGCGGCTTATCGCTGTCACCCTGAGGAGGAGGAACTTCCTTTACTATCTGTTCCATAACATCGTGGATATTTATACCCATTTTGGCTGAAATGCATGGAGCATCTTCTGCCGGCAGTCCGATAACATCTTCTATTTCTTTTTTCACACGTTCCGCATCTGCACTTGGCAGATCTATTTTATTTATGACCGGAACTATTTCAAGACCGGCATCAAGCGCAAGATATGTATTTGCGAGCGTCTGAGCCTCGATTCCCTGTGACGCATCAACAACAAGTACAGCACCCTCACAAGCCGCAAGTGAACGTGAAACTTCGTAGTTAAAGTCCACATGACCGGGGGTATCTATAAGATTAAAGACATACTGCTGTCCGTCATCGGCATTATAAAGCAAAGTTACCGCATGAGCCTTTATAGTTATTCCTCTTTCACGTTCCAGTTCCATATCATCCAGAAGTTGATCCTGCATATCACGAACTGCGACAGACTGTGTCTGTTCAAGAATTCTGTCCGCCAGCGTAGATTTACCATGATCGATATGCGCAATAATGCTGAAATTTCTTATTTTATCTTTTTCAAAAGCCATAATCTCACCTGCTAAACATCAATATCAATCATAAGTATAACACAAAACATAGCAGAATGGTAGTCCGCAGCAAAAAAAATAACGGACACCCGAAAGTGCCCGCCGAAATATAATATCAGTATGTTGCATCTTCAGAAACACCGGAAAGAACGTATACACTTATTCCACGTCTTCCATACTGGCAGCATTCATCATATGTATTGAAATAAAGGTCAACGATAGTATTTGTGCCGTTGTAGATAAATCCGCCTGTATCTCCTGCTACTGCGTAACCATATACAAAACCGTCATCAGAAACTATGTAGAGAATAGAGCCATAAGGGATAATATCAGGGTCAACAGCAACTACGCCGTAACGTGCCATACGACCTGTTGCAGTAAGTGCACCGTAATCTGCTGTATATGCTGTGCTTGAACCTGTAATGCACTGTGTATATTCAACTACATTGCCATACTGGTCAGTTATTGTATTGTAATCATAGTCAACAGAGACGTTGGAATAATCAGCGTCGTCGTCCTCTTCTTCCTCTTCTTCCTCTTCGTCCTCTTCTTCCTCTTCTTCCTCTTCTACGTAAACCGCTGTACCATTAAGAATAACTTCATCAACAGGCTCTTTCACAACCTCATTACTGATTTCCTTCTTGTCAGCAAATTTGCCGTTTATCCATGTGGTCTGGTAAACAATCTTGCGTTCACCCTCTTCGCCGTATGTATCGACAGAAGTTTCGCCTTCATACAATGTTGTTGTATCCTTGTTGATAGTCTTATAATCAATCTTTTCTATCTTCTCTGATTCAAGATTTACAACTCTGTTGATAGTGATTTCCATACCATTCTCAAGAGCCTGATCTTCTTCAACATCCATCTGATCGTACTCTGTAAGCTTGATACCAAGATATGCGAGAGCATCTTTTACAGTTCCTGCCGGAACATCTTTACTGATTTTCTTGCCTCTGAAATCAATATCAATTTTGCACCATTCCTGAATTCTGATATCTTCATCAGATTCCTGCTTTACAGCAGCAAGTGCTTTATTATCATTTTCCTTGACTGTAAGCATAACGCTGTTTTCAGAAACAACTTCTTCCTCAACAGCTACCTTAAACGCATTGAGCATCGGTTCGCTTACTTCTACATAAGAAGCTTCAACAGCCTTGTTTTCTTCTTTTTCAGCAACAGCCTTAACCTCTTTATTTTCAAGGTCAGCATTTTCGCTTATATTCTTATTATCTTCCTCAACGTACTCATCTGCAACTGTAACATCGGAAACATTAAAAGTCTGTGCCAGATTTGCTACTCCAAGTGCTGCGGTGAAACAAATTGAAGACATTATTGCTATGGATATTGCTCTTTTCAGCATTGAATGTTTTTTCTGATTTTGACTGTTCATTTTTGAAATCTCCTTACAATCACTCGTACATTGTCTGTACAGTGTTTTGTTTTCGTTGATGGTGCTATTATAAAACAGATTACAAAATATGTCAAACAAAAACAGACCTGAAAATTTATGCATATTGCTGAAAAGATTACATTTTTTCTCATAAAAATACGAATATCAAGCCTTTAAAATTCTTTAAAAGAATTATTATTAAATATGGCGAAAAAACGTTTGTGCAACTTGCAAAAAGTTGTTACAAGCATGTAATTGTTTTGTAACAAACGTTTTAATTTATATTTTTTGTCATATTGGGCAAATATATGTAAAATATACACAAAAAAGCTCAATTTCCCCAGAAAAAACGTCCCGAAAAAATATTGTTAACGGGAAAAATACGATGATTTATACAAAGTAAGAGGTTACAATTTTTATACCATTCACTACAAATTTATAATTTTGTCTATTGAAAAACCCCCGTCCATTAAGACGAGGGTAGAAGTTTCAGCTGTTCAGGTTGGATTTTTACTCATCTTCACAAATGATAAGCTCTTTCGCATACGGCAAACTGCGTATAAAATCGCAAAAGATGTGCCATTCATCAAGCTTATGATTCTTTCGTGAATGATATATTGATATAAGATTCTCATAATTCATTGTACAGGTTCGCATCTGATTGTAACTTGAAGGGAGAAACTGTATTATATCATACCATAACTGTTTATCCTTTGTTTCAAGATACCTCGTTCTCAGTACCTCAAGATAATCTATGACTGCCTGCATATGAACAAGTGTTTCATCATCCATCTTATCAACGCTGAACTGCGACATATCAAACGGTGCAGATGTTATTTTGTGCATAGTACTCGTAGAATTTGCAACTGTTCCGACCTTGTAAGTATCATATTCTTTCCACCAGTACAGCGGAGCAGTAACATCTACAGTAACAAATATTTGTCTGAGAAATTTTCTGTGATCGCTTCCTGCCTTTCTGAGACGCACCGCCAGCGACAGATCATTCTCACCAAGAATATATTCTCCGTTCTCATTAAAACTGCTGTCAGAACGTGCCCAGCTATTGAGCGGATTTCTTGCACCTCTCATAGCATTATGCAGGTTCATTACTTCAATTCTTTCTGTTTTCAGCAAAATGACATCACTCTCTTATCTTTTCTTTTTCTGGAAAGTATAGCAAAAATGTGTTATAGCCTTATCCGGCATCAAACGCTTTACAAATTTTAACGTTTTCATTTTCACTGTGGGAATTATATACAGTTTTCCCTGCATCACTCCATCAAGAGCAGCAGCGGCAGCAGTTTTGCTGTCAATAGGTGCTGACGAGAACTTCACACTTGCCACCTTATTGAATTCAGTATCAACAGGTCCGGGACAGAAAGCACTTATCTTGACATTGCTTCCTCTGCGTTTAAGTTCTTCATATATAGCTCCGGTAAGACTAACAACATAGTTTTTTGTAGCATAGTATGTTGCCATAAGCGGACCTGAAAAAAATCCGGCAATAGAGGCAACATTCAGGATATAACCCTTGTTTTTGAGCATAAAATCCTGCAAAAAAAGCTTTGTCAGTATATGTACGGCACGTATATTTGTTTCTATCATTTCCATTTCCTTATCGAGTGAGGTTTCCGTGAAAAATCCACAAATACCAAATCCGGCACAGTTGACAAGCATTTCTATATCCTGATCTTTCAATACTTCGTGCAGTTTCATACACTCATCCGTATGTGAAACATCACAGCGTACACACTGAGCGTGTTTTCCGAGTTCCTCCTTCAATTCCATCAGACGCTCTGCCCTTCTTGCAACAAGAATAACATCCCAGCCTCTGCACACAAGAGCACGGGCAATATCTCGTCCTATTCCGGAACTTGCACCGGTTATCAAAGCTTTCATAAAATTCCTCCCGTCAACTGCTTACATTGTATATCATTTCCGCATTAGTCTTTGTAATTTTCATAACTTCTTCGGCTGTAACATTCTTTATTTCAGCTATGCGCTGTGCTGCAAAACTGATGTATGACGAATCGTTTCTTTTACCCCTGAACGGTACCGGTGTAAGGTAAGGACAATCAGTTTCGAGTACTATTTTTTCGAGAGGAATCTCCCTGACAACATCAACGGTTTTTCGTGCATTTTTAAAAGTCACAACACCGCCTATTCCGATTGACATTCCAAGTTTCACAACAGCCTTTGCCATTTCAACACTTCCGGAAAAACAATGCAGTATTCCTTTGGGCTTATACTTTTGCAGCATTTCGAGCATATCTCCGTGAGCCTCTCTGTCATGGATATTGACAGGCATAGACAATTCTTCTGCAAGCAAAAGCTGCTGAGCGAAAACTTTTTTCTGAAGGTCACGAGGAACGTCATAATAATAGTCAAGACCTATTTCGCCAATAGCTACTGCTTTGGGATGAGCTGCAAGTTGCCTTATATGTTCTATATCACCAATACTGTTTTCGGTAAGATATTCCGGATGAAGTCCTACAGCCGCATAAACACCGTCATATTTTTCAGCAAGTTCAAGACTGAAACGTGAACTTACCAAGTCAGTTCCCTGATTAACTATTTTACAAACAGAAGTTTCAAGTATATGCTGCAAAAGAATGTCACGATCTTCATCGAAAGCAGAATCATCATAATGTGCGTGTGTATCAAAAATCAATCTCATATTTTTCTCCTGACGCTGCAATTTTTAGATCCGCCATTTTTCAAAATTCGCCCCGCCTTAGCGGAGCGAAGATGTTATTATTCTTTAGCGCCGTATTTCTCATAATATGCGTCAATTGCAGCTTTGAGCGTATCATCAATAACGACTTTGCCTTTGTATTCCTTATTGTACAAATGCTCAACCACTTCCGCCATTGTAACGATAGCGGTAGTTTTGAGACCATACTTTTCTTCAATCTCCTTGAGTGCGCTTTTTTCTCCCTGACCTCTTTCCATTCTGTCTACGGAAACAACAAGTCCCACAGGAGTAACGTCACCCTGCGCCTTAATTATCGGCAAAGTTTCCTCAATAGAAGTACCTGCTGTTGTAACGTCTTCGATAATAACAACTTTGTCGCCGTCATTTATCGGGCTTCCGAGGAGTATACCCTTATCGCCGTGATCTTTTACTTCCTTGCGGTTTGAACAGTAACGAATATCTGTGTCATACTTTTCGCTTATAGCGATAGTAGCAGCAACCGAAAGCGGAATACCCTTATATGCCGGACCGAAAAGCACATCAAAATCAAGACCGAAGTTTTCTTTTATAGCCTGAGCATAATATCCGCCAAGTCTGCGAAGCTGTGCACCTGTACGATAGAAACCGGTATTAACAAAAAACGGTGTTTTTCTGCCGCTCTTAGTGACAAAATCTCCGAATTTCAGTACCTGACAATCGACCATAAATTCTATAAATTCTTTTTTGTAATTTTCCATTTTGAACTCCTCCGTGTATCATAATTTTACACAACTCATAATACCATATTTTTGACCGAATGTAAAGGAAAAAGCGGCCGCACAGCAGCCGCCTGAAGGATATTATTTTTTGTCTCTTCCAAGAAGACAATCAACAGATACTTCAAGAATATCAGCAAGTGCCACAAGTTCAATATCTGTTACATATCTGATTTGTCCTTCCAGCTTTGAAAGACCTGATGCATTCATATCTACTCCTCTTACTTGAAGCTGAGCGAGCAATTCTTTTTGCTTCATGCCTTTTCTTTTGCGGATTTCCTCTACCCTTATACCAATAAGGTTTCTGTTTCCGAGTGCCTGCTTACGTAATCTCATGGGTTCACACCTCACTAGTGACATACTCCCCCACCTATAGAGGTGGGGGCTTCTCGCTCAAGTACGGCAACCCGTACAGTATCAACGAGCTATCCCCGTGTGT
>CACXGC010000124.1 GCA_902767155.1 uncultured Ruminococcus sp.
TTCCTGCACATTCAAAAAGTTTTGTTCTTTGCTTTTTGTTCGGGCACAACATGACTTTTATAGTTTTTATCACACTTTTCACCACCTTTTGATTTAGTATAATATCACAAAACTACAAAAGTCAACATATTTTTATAACTTTTTATAAAATCGTTTTAACTGTTAAAAGCCCCCTTACAAAAGTGATAAATATGTTCAAATATTGCAATGACTTCATTATATCACATTACAACAAATTTTGCTATTATTTTCTACAAACGAAGTAATTTTTATTAATTCTGCATAAAAATAAATCAATTTTTTCACTTATTTGTCACATACTAAAAACTGACTGTCAGGAGTTTGACGTAAAAAAATTTCCGCACTTTCGGTGCATTTAAAGTGCGGAAAATAATTCACATAAGTTCGCCATGTTTTTCATATTTAGCTGTACGAATTATTTCGTTGTTGTCATCGACAAAAACGACCTGTGGCTGATGAGACTTTGCTTCTTCCGGAGTCATCGAAGCATATGCCATGATAATTACGTGGTCGCCCTTCTGACCGGAGCGAGCAGCTGCACCATTAAGGCATATCATTCCGCTGCCTCTTTCACCGGCAATAACATATGTTTCGATACGGCTGCCGCTGTTTACATTGACAACGTGTACGTGCTCATACTCGCACAGTCCTGCCGCATCCATCAGATTCTCGTCAATAGTTATGCTGCCTACATAATTCAGTTCAGCCTGAGTAATAACAGCACGATGTATCTTACATTTCAGGATCGAAAATTCCATCAAATTCTCCTCTTATGATTTTCTGTAAATATCTGCATATCAGCTCAGCCAATAACATCTTCCGTAAAGAAATTGTCTATCAGTCTTGTTTTACCGATAAAGACAGCTATAGCACAAAGAGCCGGACGGTCAAGCATTGTAATTTGCTGCATTGTTGCAAAGTCAACAATTTTTACATAATCTATTCTTGCAAGCGGTTCATCATTGATATGCTTTTTCATTGCTTCTATAACAGCAGAACAATTCTTTTCGCCGTTTTTAACCATATCAGAACCGAGTCTGATAGCTTGTGAAAGCACAAGAGCGGCCTTTCTTTCATCCGCATTAAGATATGTATTTCTCGAACTCTTTGCAAGTCCATCTGATTCACGTATTATAGGACAGCCGACTATTTCTATGTCAATATTAAGGTCATCTACCATATGCTTGATAACAGCAAGCTGCTGGGCATCTTTTTTACCGAAATATGCACGGTCAGGCTTTACTATATTGAAAAGCTTTGAAACGACTGTACAAACACCTCTGAAATGTACCGGACGGCTAAGACCGCAAAGTTCCTGTGTCAGAACAGTCATATCGACAAACGAAGAAAATCCTTTATTATACATTTCAGACGGTTCGGGGTGGAATATAAGGTCACAGCCATGAGCCTCTGCCAAAGCTGCATCATGTTCAATATCACGCGGATAGCTTTCAAGATCCTCAGAAGGTCCGAACTGCATAGGATTGACGAAATCGGAAACAACTGTTCTGTCATTGCCGCTGTGGGAAGCATCTATCAGACTTGCATGACCTTCGTGAAGATATCCCATTGTCGGAACAAGACCGACAGAAAGACCCTGTGCTCTCCATTCTTTGACCTGTGCACGAACCTCATCTATTGTAGTTACTATTTTCATTTTCATTCCTCCGTAAGCTTGTTTATAACAGCGTCATCAATAGCGTATGTATGCTCCTCAGACGGGAAAGCACCGCTTTTTGTCTCGCTTATATAGTCGTTTATTCCTTTTTTCATCATATCACCGAGTGAAGCGAAACATTTAACAAATTTTGCTGTATGTCCGGTAGTAAGTCCGAGCATATCCTGATATACAAGAACCTGACCGTCACAACCGTTTCCGGCACCGATACCTATTGTTGGTATAAAAAGCTTTTCAGTGATAATATCGGCAAGTTTCGCCGGTATGCCCTCAAGTACAACAGCGCATGCTCCTGCCTTCTGTATTTTCAATGCGTCATCAATAAGCTTTTGTGCTTTTTCGAGACTCTTTCCCTGAACTTTAAAACCGCCGAACACGTTCACAGACTGCGGAGTAAGTCCAAGATGGGCAACTACAGGTATAGACGCATTAACAATAGCTTCTATCTGCTCACAAACTTCTGCTCCGCCCTCAAGCTTGACGGCATTTGCTCCGCCTTCCTTTATAAGTCTTCCGGCATTTATAACAGCCTCCTGAACGCTTACCTGATATGACATAAACGGCATATCGGCAACGACAAAGGCATTTTCAACACCTCTTGAAACTGCCACTGTGTGGTGTATCATATCTTCCATTGTAACAGGCAGCGTATTCTCATATCCAAGCATGACCATTCCAAGGGAATCACCTACGAGTATAGCATTAATACCGCACTCATCAATAATTTTAGCTGTTGTGTAGTCGTAAGCAGTAAGCATCGTAATTTTATCGCCTGATTGCTTCTGCGCAAGAAGGGTAGAAACTGTGTTTTTCATATTCTATTACTCCTTTGAAAAATGTTATCTTTCCGCCGAAACGGATAAGGTACAGTCAGGAAACGGCACAAATGCACCGCTGATTTAGTTATATCACACTGACCGTTCAAAGTCAAGCATATCAACGATACCAACAGCCGAAAAATATTCATACACTCTTTCATTTTTTTGTCAGATAATGTATAATGTAACGTAAGAAAGGAACTGATACAGTTATGGAAACAAAAAAGAATACTGGGAAAATCATTGAAATCATGATACGCACTGTTATTGTTGCCGTTTCCCTGGTAATGATATACTGGTATTTGGATTCACATTTCATAGCATTTGGCAGCATAGCCGGAATAATTATATTTTCGGTCATTGCCCTTGCTTCTCTCGGATTCGGTTTTATAAAAAAAGCGGCTCAAAAACTTATGAAAAGAAAAGGCGGTAAAACTGTGATTTATGTATTTCTTACATTTATCGTTTTGTTTGTCATCTACAGCGGAACAGTTCTCGGGCTTATGATTGGCGGTTCTCATAAAGAGCCGTCGGAAAATGCTACTGTTGTTGTACTTGGCTGTCAGGTGCGTGGCACAGAACCGAGTAAGACATTGAAAATACGTCTTGATACCGCATACGATTACCTGAGCGCACACACCGGTGCAAAAGCTGTTTTATCGGGCGGAAAAGGTGATGATGAGGACATAAGTGAAGCACAATGTATGTATAATTACCTCACATCTAAAGGCATTTCACCCGAAAGACTCATCAAAGAAGACCGTTCTTCTACTACAGACGAAAATATCATGTTCACTAAGGAACTTATTGACAAGAACGGGCTTAACAGTGAAATTGCCATAGTTACAGACTGGTATCACGAATTTCGTGCCTCAATAATCGCAAAACGTCATGGAATAAATTCCGGTGCAATAAGCGCACCAACTGCACCAAATCTGACTGCAAACCTCGTTACAAGAGAAATCTTTGCAATTGCCCATGAGGTAATATTTCATTGACCGCCATCTTTTCAGAAAAAAATTCCCACTCCGTTTTTTCGGAATGGGAAATAATTTTTTCTGACTGACCGGTTCAAAACATGATTTTGCCGGATAGAAATTTATTCTTCCGGGAAAAGAATTTTTCTTGCCTCGATAAGACTTCCGCTCATGACCTGATACTTTGCAAGCAATTCGCCCTTGATTTCCGGCGAAATATTTGTATGAAGATAAAGCGAATCCAGACCAACCTGATAAGAGCCTTTTATGTCCGTTATCCAGTCGTTACCTATCATTATAGTTTCCTTAGGGTCAAGATGGTGTCTTTCCAGCATAAGGCGGTAAAACATCGGGTCAGGCTTTGCACATCCTTCATCGGACGAAATCATGATGTCATCAAACTCATCATAGATGCCAAGCATACGTATTTCCGGCTCTGTGAAAATTCTTTGCGCATTGGACAGAAGATATATCTTTCCGCCATGACTGCGTATAGCCTCAAACAATTCTTTCACGCCATCGTAAAGGCGTATGTATTTAAGTGAAAGCGCACGGAAAACTCTTCCGGTATATTCTGCCATTTCAGGAGAACACGGCACACCCTTTTCAGTGTAAAGTCTTGCAAAAACGTGTTCAATAAGCGGTTCCGGTGTCGTAGTATATTTCTCGGCAGGTACACTCTTTATTTCGTCTGCAAGATACTCATCATAAGCATTATGCAATTTCTTGGCAGTATAATATGCACCGCTCAGGGAATATATTACCGCCATATTTTTCCACAAACTGGCTTTCCACTCGTTTGTATTGATATCAATTAAAGTACCGTACAGATCAAATAAATAATTTTTGTACATTTTACCATCTCCGTTTCTGTTTTTTTAATCAGCTGTATTCAGTAAATAAATACCGGCATATTAACATAAGCTATATCATAAAGTTTTTTCACAGCATTTATTGGCATATTAATACAGCCGTGTGAGCCGTTTGTAAGATAAACGTCTCCCCCGAATTCTTCCTGCCATGAAGCATCATGAAAACCTATCTGATGATCCAGTCCTATCCAGTACTCTACAACTGTATTATAGCTTTCACTGTAAAGTGTCGCATTTTTCTTTTTATTTCCAACAACAAAAGCACCCTCTGGAGTATCATTACCCATATTCGGATTTCCTGTTACAACAACAGATTCCAAAACACGTTTATGATTAACATAGACCCACATATACTGGTCTTCGATACTTACTTCTATGTAATCGGCCGGATCATCTTTGTATAGCTGATAATTTCCGGCTATTCTTATCCACCATTTGTTACTTTCCTCGCTTTTATTCGTAAGGTCAAGCGTCACTGTTTTTTCTGCAAGAATCATCCTTTTAAGTTCCTGAAAAGCATAGTCCTCATCCATTATCCAGCCGGTACTTTTATTTAGAAGTGACATACGTTCTCCACTATGTGTTGTAAATGTCATCATATCAACGAATGTATTACATTTTTTAGCAAAACGGCTCACATAGTTCCTTAAAGCTTTTTCATTTGGTGTAACGCTTATATCACCGTCTGAACCTTTTTTCTGTATAACCAAAGCGGAAAGCTTATTTTTTTCGAGGATCTCCTTATTTTTTCCATACACGAGAGTTATCTTCATGTTTTTCGTTTTATCGGAACCGTCTGCCACAACATGAGAAATTTCCTCTGACGAAGATTCTTGTACTATTCCTGCTCCGAGTCCGTAATTTATAGCAAGGATTCCGCTACATATAAATATTGCTGCAATAAAACATAGACAAGCTTCAAAAAAGATCTTTTGTTTTTTGGTAAATTTCTTAGCTTTCAGTTTCTTAAGCTTTTTTATCATTTATTATACCTCTTTATCAACCTGCAATACCAATATTTAGTATAATATCATTATCGAAATTTGTCAAGCAAATGACTCAAGCAAAATCGGCATATTGTAAATTTATTGTACATACATTACTTTCCGAATTCCGGATATTTACTCATTGTTTCTTCCATACTTCCGTCAAAAATAACCTTGCCTTTCTGTAAAAAAATGCATCGTTTACATATTTCACGGATATCTCTTCCGTGACTGACATACAACACCGTAATATCCTTGCATATCATTTCCCTTATCTTATCTTTGCACTTTTTCTTGAAAGCAGAGTCGCCGACACTCAACGCCTCATCAATAACAAGTATATCGGGATTCATATTTATATTTATCGCAAATCCAAGACGCATTTTCATACCTGATGAATATGTTCGTACAGGCTGGTCGATATACTCCCCCAAGTCCGCAAAGTCTATAACATTCTGCTCTATTTCCTTTATCTCGTCGTCACTAAGTCCAAGAACATAACACTTGAAGCTTATATTCTCTCTGCCTGTCATATCAGGAACGAAACCGGCAGTAAGTTCAAGCAGTGCTGCTACCCTGCCGTTTACTTTGACAGAACCTGTTGTCGGAAAGGCAACTCCGGTTATCATTTTCAGAACAGTTGATTTTCCTGCGCCGTTTTTTCCTATAATAGCAACAGATTCCCCACGGCGAATACTGAAACTTACACCGTCAAGTGCCTTATGACGCTTATATTTTCTGGACTTTATAAAAAGCGCCTTGAACTGTTCACGACTGTTACGATACAGTGTATATACCTTTGTCACGTCTTTAAAAACTATGATAGGCTCACCGAGTTTCTTTTCCGATACCTCTGCCACAGTCAACATTCCTTTCCTCTTAATAAGCTTATTTTATACTTTTCTTTCATGTTTGTCAACCGTGTACTGCTTGCATTTAACAGACAAAGCGTGTATAATTGTATTGACAATTCAAGAAAGGGAAAAAGGAAAATGAAGACTTCTGATTTTTATTATGATCTGCCGGAAGAACTGATTGCTCAGACACCTGTTGAGCCCCGTGACAGTTCGAGAATGCTCGTTATGAACAGACAAACAGGTGCTTTGGAACATAAACATTTTTATGATGTTATCGACTATCTTAACGAAGGTGACTGTCTTATACTTAACGATTCCCGTGTTTTGCCGGCACGTATTTATGGTATCAGGGAAAATACAGGTGCGAGCGTTGAATTTCTTCTGCTGAGACATATTGAAAACAAACGCTGGGAAACCCTTGTAAAACCGGGTAAAAAAGCAAAAATCGGAACAAAATTTACATTTGGTGACGGTCTTATGACTTGCACTGTTGCCGACATAACTGAGGAAGGTAACAGAATAATTGACTTTGAATGTTCCGGCAGCTTTTACGAAAATCTTGATAAACTCGGACAAATGCCGCTTCCTCCGTATATTCATGAAAAATTGAAAGACAAAGAACGCTATCAGACCGTTTATAGCCGTGAACTCGGCTCTGCCGCAGCTCCTACAGCCGGTCTGCACTTCACCGATGAATTATTGGATAAGATTCGTAAAAAAGGTGTGAATATCGGATTTGTAACTCTGCACGTAGGACTCGGCACATTTCGTCCGGTAAAAGTTGACGACGTTACAAAACACCATATGCACAGCGAACATTATGAACTGCCGCAGTCTACTGCTGATTTGATAAACCGTACAAAAGAAAACGGCGGCAGAGTTATTTCTGTCGGAACTACAAGCTGCCGCACTTTGGAAACAGTAGCCAAAAAAGAGGGAAAAATCTGTGCAAGTGAAGGCTGGACCGATATTTTTATCTATCCGGGATTCAAATTTGAAGTTCTTGACGGTCTGATAACAAACTTTCATCTTCCGGAAAGTACTCTCATTATGCTTGTATCAGCTTTTGCCGGCTTTGATAATGTAATGAACGCATATAAAACCGCTGTTGCTGAAAAATATCGTTTCTTTTCTTTCGGGGATAGTATGTGCATATTATAACTATGATATAAGCATATTATATTGACAATCGTTTGATAATGATGTATAATGTTTACAAAAAATACTAAGGAGTTGATACTATGGCAAAGGTAAGCACAAATATCAGTATAGATGCTGATGTAAAAAAGCAGGCACAGGAACTGTTCGCCCAACTTGGTATGGATCTTTCAACTGCGATCAACATTTTTCTTCATCAGTCGATAAGAACTAAGTCTATTCCTTTTGTAATCACAGCAGAAGTACCCAACGATGAAACAAGAAGAGCAATTGAAAATGCACGCAGCGGAGTAGGACTCAGCAGAGGATTTAATTCGGTTTCAGAGCTTATGGAGGATCTGTATGCTGACGATTAAATACGAAACGACATTCAAAAAAGACTTCAAGCGAATAGTAAAACGAGGTTACAACATTTCATTGATGGAAAAGGTAATTGAAATGTTGGCTAATGAAGAAACACTTCCGAGAAAGTATAAGGATCATCCGTTATCCGGAGATTATTCTGACTGTCGTGAATGTCATATTACACCGGATTGGCTTTTGATATACAGAATTGAAGAAAATGAGCTTGTTCTGGCATTGACAAGAACCGGCACCCATAGCGATCTTTTCTGAGATCCTGCTTCCCGTAAGCATAGGAGACAGTATGTACATATCACGAATATACTTATAAATAATGGTGAACAAAAATGGATAAATTTGAAATATTAAAAAAACTGCCTACTCCATGTTATGTCATAGACGAAGAAGCACTTCTTCGCAATCTGAAAATACTTCAAAGTGTGGAAAAAAACGCCGGATGTCATATTCTTCTGGCTCAGAAAGCTTTTTCCTCATACTGTACATATCCGCTGATTTCTGAATACATAAGCGGTACAACTGCAAGCGGTATTTTCGAGGCAAAACTTGCCCGTGAGGAAATGGGAAACCGTCAGGTACACGTTTTTTCTCCTGCATATAAAGACGAGGATTTCGATGAATTGCTGAAAATCTGCGATCATATTGTTTTCAATTCGTTTTCGCAGTGGAAACATTTCCGTCAAAAAGCTTTGCAGCATCCGGAAATAGAATTCGGTCTACGCATTAATCCTGAATATTCGGAAATCGAAACAGATATATACAATCCGTGTTTTGCAAACTCACGCCTTGGAATTACACTTGAAAACTTTGAAGAAAATGAACTTGACGGAATAAGCGGTCTTCATTTCCATACAATGTGCGAACAGGGTGCTGAAACTTTGGAACGCACTATAGTGCACATTGAAGAAAAATTCGGAAAATATCTTCACCGCATGAAATGGCTTAATTTCGGCGGCGGTCATCACATTACAAAACCCGATTACAATGTTGAAAAACTTATCAGCATCGTTCGGCATATGAAAGAAAAATATAAACTTGATATCTATATCGAACCCGGTGAAGCAGTTGCAATTGATGCCGGATTTCTTGTTTCAACAGTCCTTGACTTGACAAAAAACGGAATGAATCTTGGCATTCTTGATACTTCTGCCGCCTGTCATATGCCTGATGTTCTCGAAATGCCGTACAGACCTTTCATAATCGGCTCTGAACTTCCCGATATTCTGCCGTATACATATCGTTTTGGCGGTCCCACCTGTCTCGCCGGAGATATCATCGGAGATTATTCTTTCGACCATAAACTCGCTATAGGAGAAAAACTGATTTTCACAGATATGGCAATGTATTCCATAGTAAAAAACAATACTTTCAACGGTATGCCGCTGCCATCAATTTATTTGCTTAAAGCCGACGGAAATACCGTACTCGTCAAAAAATTCGGTTATGAGGATTTTAAAAGCAGACTTTGAAAAGAAAATCGAGGAAAGAAAATGAACGAACAATTTATCAATAACTTTGTCACAGTCGGAACACAAGTTCTGGAACTGTTTATCCTTATCGCCATCGGCTTTTTATGCGGCAAAATAAATATGCTCAATGACAAAGCCGTAAAATCCATAACTGATATAGTTCTTTATATCGTTTGTCCATGTGTCATAGTGCAGAATTTTATCAGACCTTTTGATGCTGATATGCTGAACGGTCTTATAACTGCCGCTGTATCGGCATTGTGTATTCATGTTGTATCAATCGTGGTCGCCATGCTGATTTTCCATGATAAAATTCCCGAAAAAAACAGGGTTTACCGCTTTGCCCTTATTTTCTCCAACTGCGGATATATGTCGCTTCCTATGCAGCAGGCTATTTTAGGCTCAGACGGTGTTTTTTTCGGTGCGGTATACATCGTTATATTCAATGTGGTAATGTGGACTTTCGGAGTATGGCTTTCAAGTGGTGATTCAAAATCTCTTTCCGCAAAGAAAATATTGCTCAATCCTTGTATTATTTCGATGGCTGTCGGACTTGTTATTTTTCTGACATCAATGCCCGTTCCGCAGCTTATTGCACAACCTGTCACATTCATGGCAAATCTGAATACACCTCTCCCGATGATGGTAATAGGCTACTATCTTTCACAATCAAACATACTCAACGCTTTCAAGGACGGGAAAGGCTTTATATGTGTATTGTTCAGACTTATTGCAATACCACTTCTAAGCTTTGGCGGCATGATTCTTTGCGGTGTACGCAGTACTGTTCTGATAACTTGCGTAATTGCCGCATCAGCACCGACAGCAGCAGCAACAACAATGTTTGCAGCAAAATTTGACAATGACGCAAAATTATCTGTTAATCTTGTAACGCTGTCTACCCTGCTTTCTGTTGTCACAATGCCAATAATCGTGGGATTTGCACAAACTGCCGCAGGTTAATAATAATTTTGAAAGAAGTGAATACTAATGTACGATAGAAAGTCGATAATCTCTTATCTTGAATCATACGGCTGGACTGAGAACAGACATATAAGCACTTTGGATATACCAAAGCTGTACAGCCATTTTTTCGACAATTTTGAGGATGATGAAGAATTAGCACTTGATATGTTCATTTCATACACTCCGTTTCCGAAACTCATGGAATTCTGGGCATTATACGGAAATCTTGACCTGAAATTCAGTGCATCATCAACAAATGACAATCGTGGCGCAGTGATAGCCATAAACAAAAACGCAATAGTTGACTGCCCCGATTACTCTGTTGTACAGACAAGTATACATTACAGTGTGCAAGTTTTTCCTGTTGCAGTAGTAGAAGCGTACCAGTGTTACATTACTATTGATGTCAACGGGCATTTCCGAGGTTTGAACTATGACGGCAGCGTTTGCGATTTTTCAGACGATTTTCTCGAAGTTATAGATTTGTTTATAAATCACAAACCAATGCCGGAATGGGAATATTTTTCCAAACACGAATAACTGGTCATTTTGTGCAACATCATTCTGTAAAGGAGATTTTTTAAGCAGCCAAAAATATTGACATTAGTGATTAAATGTGTAAAAATATCCTCATAGAGAGGAGAAATGACGAA
>CACXGC010000125.1 GCA_902767155.1 uncultured Ruminococcus sp.
CAACAAATAACAAGTCAGCCTTACGGCTGACCGGCAATTCATCCCCGACCTATAGAGGTCGGAGTCTTCTTGCCGCTTTAGGATAAACATTGAAGCAAACAGAATTTGTTGCTTTCACCATTTCTTCTTTCTTTTTTCTTATAAAGTTTTCGCAAGCTTCCCTGTCATTAATAAGCGGCTGAATCTCAAGTGCAAAACAAAGAGTTGAAAGCTTTTTTGAATCTATAGTTTTTTCAAATTCGCCGCTTATGACCTCAAGACGGTCAGCACCGTATTTTGTCGTGTTTGATGTAGTAACATTGAACACAACGGCAATCTCGGCAACATTCGCAGCAATTAGTAAGATTACGATAGCAGCAATTATTATGATAGTTTTTGATTTGTTTTTCATAAGCTTTTCTCCGTTTTCAGCAAAAATGCTACACTATACAACCTGCTGTAATTATACAATAAATCGTGCCAAAAAGAAATACTGTATCAAAATATTTTTTTACATGAATGTTTTGTGACAGAGATGATTCATATTGATTTAAGACAAAAAATATGATAAAATTTATGTAAATCTTTGCTGAAATATGGTTGTAATGCTGATATTATATTTGTGAGGTAATATGAAATGAAAAAACTAAAATGCAAATCATGCTCTGAAATATGGTATATTGATGATAATAAACTCAACAGCCAGAAAGTTTGTCCGTTTTGTGCGGTAAGTATCAGGCAGGAACTGAAAATTGACAAATACGATACTCTTGATAAAGCTATTTACGGCGCATTAATGAGCGGCGGACTTGATATATTAAAAGAACCGTCAAAATTATCGGCGTATATGTTTGATATGTGTCCGGATTTGAAAAAGGAGATACGTATATTTTCAAGAACTGTTACAAGTGATTATGCAAAAGATGTTGTGACCGCTTTTAAAACTGATATTCAAAAAGCAGATGATATTTTTTTAAACATAAAAATGCAGATGGTCGAAAATGATGGTGTATCAGAAACGTGGGCAGAAACAATCTGCAATGCTCTTCGTTGTGCGAATATGTTTATGAGAGGAATAAATATACCTCATGTGCTGTTAGTTGACGTAAAAGACATGGCAATGCCGACACAGAATCCCCTTGTTCAACAAACTTATAATACAAAATCTGTTACAAAACCGAATAATAGAATTTTAGGTTCGGGAAAAGTAGGGATAATGGTAAAATGGACGATGTACAGCGACGGAAAACTTGTTATAAGCGGTACAGGCGCTATGGAAAATTATGATTCTACAATCAGTTATCCATGGTATAGATATCGAAATGAAATAGTGTCACTTGTTGTTGAATCAGGGGTTAAAAATATAAGTCAAAAGTCATTTGCAAACTTTTATAAAAATTTGAAAACTGTTCGTATAGAAGAAGGTGTCAGAGATATAGGGAATTTAGCATTTTTCAATTGCTCGAAATTAGTTGAATGTACCCTTCCGAAATCACTTGAAAAAATAGGAGATTACTGTTTTGCTGGATGCACTAACATTTCACAAATCACAATACCCGGAAATGTTAAAGAAATAGGCGGCTGGTGCTTTAATAATTGGACAAAAACACAAGTCATTAATTTTATGCCAAAGAGAATTTCTGATGTATTCAGCAATTGGAATGGCGGATGTAATGCCAGAATCATTAAGAAATGAGAATATGAAAACGGGAAGCCGCTTTTGTTGCAGTTTCCCGTTTTTGATTTTATATTACTTTGTAACTTTGACAGTGAATGTTTTTTCCGAAGTTTTGCCATCTGTATCTTTTACGACAGATTTTAAATCATAGTTTGTTGCTGTACCGGGCTTGAATGCCGCCGATTTCGTAGTATACATCATCACTATGATTCTTGCAAAATTATATTGACAATCATTCTAATGATGGTATAATTATCTTTGAAAAATCAACCGCAGTCCGGACAGGTTTTATTATTGGATAACGGTTATCAGATATTACTTATGTGAAGGTGATTATGTGTCAGTAGAAATAAGAAAAGCAGATTCGGTTATGATGAAACTGATTGTAAAAGCGGTTAAAAAGAAATACAACACTATTGAATTCGGCGGCATGGATATGGAAGGTCTTAACAATGCAAGAAATATTCTTGGCGGAGAAAATAATAAATTCAGGCACAGAAAGGGAGTATCTTCTAAAAGAAAGAAATTTGGCGGTGTACCTGTAGAAGTGTCGAATCCATTACACGGAAAAAACAGCGATACAATAATCTATATTCACGGCGGTGCTTTTGTTTTTGGTATTTTTCCTCATCACAGAAAATATGCCGAGGCACTTGCATCAAAAACCGGATGTAATGTGGTCATGGTCGATTATAGTCTTTCTCCCGAAAATAAATATCCGAAAGCACTTGATGAGTGTGAAAGAGTATATAAATATGTCAAAAGACGTACGCCAAACGGTAAAATAATTCTTGCAGGTGACAGTGCCGGCGGCGGTATGTGCCTTTCCCTTACGATGAGACTACACTCCAAAGGAATCGACAAACCAATCTGTCTTATACTTCATTCACCATTTACCGACCTTTCCGGTGCTCTTGACAGAACAGTAAATCAGTCCGTAAACGACGACTTTATCATAAAAAAAGGATTGAAAGGTTCTGTCAACAAAAGTTATGCAGGTTCTGCCGACCCTTCAAGTTGTGACATTTCTCCGTTTACAGGCGATTACTCTATTCTTCCGCCGGTTTTTGTTACCTGTTCTTCAACAGAAACTTTATATGCAGATTCTCTTGACCTGAATGAAAGGCTGGAAAAATGCGGCGGCTCTGTAAAGATGATAGTTTTTGAAGGCGGTTTTCATACCTGCGGCACACTTGGCGACATGACTATAGAAACAAAAAGTGTCACAAATGAAATAGCTGAATTTGTCAATAAAATACGCAGAAAATAACAAATCATAATTTCCGGTACAGTTCAACAATCTGTGCCGGAATTTTTATTGTCAGACAAACAGAATTCCATACTATCATCCAGCCGCAATAAAACAGCCTCTTCGCCAAATCCTGCACCTACATCAATGTCTATCCATGTTTTAGTTTTAAAAATCTTTCCTCTGTATTCATTACCGTAATAAACGGTTGGCGTGTGACCAAATACTGTAATTACATCTTCAAAATAATCATCGTTCGGATCCGGCCTTGTCCATAGTAATTCATTTGCAGTATAATCTGACAGCTTTCTGTCAGGAGAAAAATTTTCTAATCCGGAATGAACAAGAAGATAGTCTTTTTCGTTTATAGAAACAGTTTCGTACAAGGGACATTCTCGAAGATATTCCATTATGTTGTTTCTTTGTTCTTTTGATAATTTTACCAGATTCTGTATTGTCAAACTGCCTCCATTGTAAACATAATTGCTTAGAATTCCTAATTTTTCCGAATCAAACTTATCAATAGATTTCTCCGTTATATCATCGAATAAAAAGCCGCAAGACAAAAGCATTGCTTCATGGTTGCCAAGTATGAGCTGTACATTTGGCTGTTCCAAAAGCCATGACAACATAGATATTCCGCCGTCACCGTTGCGGTCAATAACATCTCCGATTATATAAAGAAAATCATCATCAGAAAATTCAGCTTTTTTAAGCAAGGCGAAAAATTTATCCATAGGATATCCATGAAGATCAGAGATAACATATACCAATATAAATCATCCTTTCGACTGTATTTTCATAATTCTAACACAAATAACAGCCTCATTCAATAGTGACATTGGATTTTGAAAAAAAGATCGGGCAGCCCCATCAGGTTACCCGATCTTCTTAATGTCCGACTGCGAACAGCCTTATATTCATAATTGCCCACCGTCTCAAAAACGGTAAACTAAAGCTAACTCAAACTATCCACAATCAAAAAACGACTAATTGCGTAACATTATCAAAGGTATACAGTATCGCCCAGTGATGCCCACGGACCATAATATTTTGTACCAGTCTTATCCTGAACATATGCTCTGACATTGATAGCATATTCATGATATTTTGTAAGGTTAGAAACTGTATATTTCACGCCGGTTGTTGTATAAGATTTGAGAATCTGATTACCCTTATTGGTAATGTCACGAACATCTATCTGATATCCTGTGATCTGAGGCTGACCACCCCATGAAAGGTTAATCGAGTTTGATGTCTTTGATACAACCTTGAAGCTTGACGGTGCTGACATTGAAGGCGCTACAATCTTGAATGTAATCGTATCCGAACCTGCATAATTACCCTTACCAGTAATTTTTGCAGTAGCTGTTCCGATATTTACATTGTTGCTGTAAGTAACAGTATAGTCTGTATCTTTTACAAGCTTATGTCCGTTAAGATCTACAACCTTTACAGACGGTTTTGCTTCATTGCCTGTATATACCCATGATTTTGCAGTCATAGTTACATTATAATCATATATGTACTTATAAGGAGTGTAAACCACATCACCGAGTGCTGTCGACGGACCATAATATTTTTTACCAAGCTTATCCTGGAAATATGCTTTAACACTTATAGCATATTCATGACCGCCGGTCAGACCGGTAGCTGTATAAGTTGTTGCAGTTGTTGTGTAAGTTTTTGTGATCTGATTACCCTTATTGGTGATATCACGTACATCTAACTGATAACCTGTTATTTGTGGCTGATTGCTCCATGAAAGGGTGATCTTTTCAGGTGTCTTAGAAACTACCTTAAAGCTGGACGGCGCTGACATAGAAGGAGGTGTGATCTTGAATGTTACTGTATCTGTGCCTGCATAATTGCCCTTACCGGTAATTTTAATTGTAGCTGTTCCGATGTTTACATTGTTGCTGTAAGAAACAGTAAAATCTGTATCTTTAACAAGTTTGTTGCCATTAAGGTCTGTAAGTCTTACAGAAGGTTTTATTGCACTGCCTGAATAGATGCCGGATTTCGGAACTACACTTATATTGTACTCATCTACATTTTTGAAAGGAGTGTAAACCAAATTGCTCAAAGATGAAACAGGACCGTAGTACTTCTTACCGAGCTTATCCTGGAAGTAAGCCTTTACGCTGACAGAATACTCATGTCCGCCGGTAAGACCGGTAGCTGTATAAGTTGTTGCAGTTGTTGTATATGTCTTAGTAATCTGGTTGCCTTTGTTAGTAATGTCACGAACTTCTACCTGATAGCCTGTGATCTGCGGCTGATTGCTCCATGAAAGAGTTATCTTCTCAGGTGTCTTGGAAACTACCTTGAAGTTCGATGGAGCTGACATAGAAGGCGGTGTGATCTTGAATGTCACTGTATCTGTGCCTGCATAATTGCCCTTACCGGTAATTTTAATTGTAGCTGTTCCGATATTTACATTATTGCTGTAAGAAACAGTAAAATCTGTGTCCTTAACAAGCTTATGTCCGTTGACATCTGTCAATCTGACAGACGGCTTTGCCGCACTGCCTGAATAGATGCAGGATTTTGGAACTACACTTATATTGTACTCATCTACATTTTTGCAAGGAGTATAGACTACATCACCAAGTGATGCCGATGTGCCATAATGCTTACCACCGTTCTGGTCGTTGAAATATGCTTTTACACCGATAGAATATTCATGACCGCCGGAAAGACCATAAGTTGTGTAAGATGTACCTGTAGCATTATAAGTTTTGAGTATCTGATTACCCTTGCTTGTAATATCACGAACTTCTATTGTATAACCGGCAGCATTTGTAACTGCACTCCATGAAAGGCCTATTTTTTCAGGAAGTTTTGATGTAACCTTAAAATTCTTAGGAGTTGCCAGTGTACCGTAAACTATAGTGTAATTTTTGCTGGTTGTTCCCTTATAGTTACCCTTGCCCTTAACAGTGACCTTTGCAGTTCCTGCTATGGAATCACGGCTGTAAGATACTGTGTAGTCTGTATCTTTTTTCAATACATTGTTGTTAAGATCCTTTACAGTCACAGAAGGACGGCAAGGCTTACCAACATATGTCATTTTGTCGCTTGACAGCTTAATAATATAGTTGTCTGACAAATCTGCAAACGGAGGATATACCACATCGCTGAGACAAGCAGTAGCACCATACAAACGACCTGAATTGCTGTTTACATAAGGACGAAGTGTTATAGCGTAGCAGTTGCCTTCTTTAACACCTGTAATCTTATAGGTCAAAGTATCTCTGCTTGTTATTGTCTTTGTAGTTGTGATCTGATTACCCTTATTAGTGATATCATTAATTGTGATTTGGTAGCCATCAGCATTTGAAGACTTATTCCATGCAAGAGTAATTGTTGTAGGTGTCTTTGCAGTTACTCTGAAATTGCTTACAGATGCTGCTGCGTATTTGATCGTGAAGTTTTTGGTCAATTTGCCTGTATAATTGCCTTTTGCAGTAACTGTAACAACAGCATTGCTTGAAACATTTACATTGTTGCTGCATGAAACTGTGTAATCGGTATCTTTTACAAGTGTATTACCATTAGAATCCTTAACTGTAACATAAGGAACGATAGCCTTTCCTGTATACGAAGCATCATTAGCAGTTAAGGTATATTTGCTAAGATCCTTATACGGAGTAGCGGTTTGTATAGTTACCGGAGAAGCAGATTTTGCTGTAGATGCCTTACCATAGCAGGCTACAAGTTTTACGGAATATTTAGTACCCTGCGTAAGACCGGTAAAAGTATATGAGGTAGCGTTGTTGGTAAACGCCTTTGCGATAACTTTTTTGTTCGCATCAGTCAGTTCAATGTAATAGTCCTGTGCCGAATTATACTTGTTCCAAGCTGCCTTTATGGTAGTCGGAGTTTTGCTGAAATGAAGATTCGAATAGAAATTGCTTACTGTTACATTGCAAGTAGCATTTTTGCCATTAGCTGCTGTTGCAGTGATAGTAGCTGTGCCTGCTTTCAGACCCTTTACAACACCATCGGAAGATACTGTTGCTACACTACTGTTAGAAGAAGTCCATTTTATATTGGCGTCTTTCAAAACATAGTCACTCGGAGTGAAGCTTACACTCAATTTTGAGCTGTATCCTTCTGTAATTTTTTCAGATGTCTTATTCATCTTGAAACTATAAGGCATATCACTAATAACATAATCAACATGATCTGCCATTGTTACAGGAATTTCAACAGCTGTAGAATCACCGCCGTCAAAACCGTAAGGATTTCCGAAATTGTCAAAACGAACTATGAAATCATACAAATAAGATACAGATCTCTTATATGTTTTTTTATCTTCATCCGGACTCTTTGTAACAGATGTTCTCAGAATAAGAAGGCTGGTGCCATTTGATTCCGGATCATTTTCATTTTCTGGTCTGTTATCGTTCTCATTGACATTTTCAACCTCATATTTAGTCGGTGCCGAAGAATAAAGACCTCTGTTACTTTCGAATCTCATACCAGTGGTTTTAACATTATCACGTTCATCCCACTCTTTTGACTTTATCTGAGTTCTTGGAATACTTTCGATTCCGTCGGACAGGCTGGATTCATTCCAACCTTTACGCATATTTTGAATAACATTTCTTACTGAAGTCAATACAAGCTCTGTAGCATCTCCGTCAATGCAAGCAAGCATCAGATCGAACATAAAATCATCAAGCTGTTCACCTGAACCGGGTTCTGTATACTTTCTTTTAAAATCGTTCTGGCGGTTATCTGACGCACTGTCAAACATATCCGGCTTACTTACAGTTGCAATAATTATCGGTGTATCATCATTAACTGAAGTGATAGACGGCTGTGATACTTTGTAACTGCTCTGATCTACACTTGCCATCCATTTGAACGCTCTGATAATACCTCTTGAATCAAAAGTATCTTTTTCAAGCTCTCTTTTTACAGCGTCTGCTTTAGTGTTAATAGAGAATATCAGAAATCTTGTAATGAGATATATTCTGTTACCATCTTCAACATTGTGTATATCTGTACAGTAAGCAACACCGTATCTTGCCTTTGTTGTATTAGAAGCTCTCATATCGAGCAAATATCCTGAACCTATTTCTGCAAAAATCTTCTCTTGTTGTAAGATATCAACGATACTTTGCGGTAATCTGCCGGATTTTACCATATCACTCCAACAATCTTTCAGATTCTTATCATTCTTGTCATAATTATACCAGTATCTGAACGTATTATAATCGCTGGCATAATTATGCGTATCAAGATTCTTGACCCAAACGTACTCAGGATTTGAAGAACTGGGACCTGTAATTTTCTGTCTTGTGTGGTACTGTACTTTTTTATTATCCACCTTGTAATAACTATTGAACATACCGTTGCTAATATTTTCAACCGTTACAGTTTCTTTTTCAAGTTTTACAGTATGTGACGGATTAGCAGCACCAGCAGTTATTGGGAGAGATAAAAACACAGACAGAACCATAACAACCGACAACAGGATTGAAAGATGTCTTTTAAGAACAATCTTAGTTTTCATTCTTTGTACCTCTTCGCTGACGGAATCATCTTCCATTTGTGAGAAATTTTCTATCTACAGAATACTGACCCTAGCCAGTATATATGTCAGGACAGATATTTCTCAAACAGCTTATCCTTTCTTTAGAAATAATATTTACGAACCCGGAAACATCTCGCAATACTCATTTGTATGCAGAAACTACATTTTTTAAGTAACGCAAAATGCCTGCTGTAAAGTCAGCATAAACTAACATCAAGGTTCTTTTTTATTTTTGATGTCTTCGGATCACGCTCCGCAGCAGTGTTATATCATCTCCATTTTTTTAATTTATTCAGAACTGCTCACAAAAAAACAACAATCATCTCCGAAAAGTGATTGATTGTTAGTATCATGAGACAGAACCATCCAAAAGAATCAGTGTAACCAAAATTTGTACGATTCCAGAAATGTTATTTAAGTCTTCAAAATAATATACGATTTCATATGATTTACAATTAAATTATATACACAACCAAATGTAAAGTCAAGCGAAATATAAAGTATCTCAAATTTTTTTAGTTCGTGAAAAAAGTATGGGCTGGCAGCCGGTTTATGCTGTCAGCCTTTTGTTATGCCTCACAAAAATTAGAATTATAAAGAGAAGTGAAAATGCTGCCATAGCAATGATTCCTATGCCTGCTGCCGTACCGAACACTCCTGTAGGTATCAAAGCGTCAAGATCATTTGTAATCTCAAGCGTTGAATCTTCGGAGAGTATAAAAGTTTTTGTATTGCCATTAGCTGCAGCCGTATCGTTGAGTTTAAAACTCGTCAAGTAACCTTGATTATTCTCACTGATCGTAACATTTGCATTTACAGGCAGCATAATTTTTACAGTCTCACCATGTTTGAGAGTAAAAATCGAGTCATTGCTCAACAATTCTGACTGTGGAATATCATTTTTGCTCCAAGTGTATTTTTCTGTAATTTTCGCATCCTTAACATTCAGAGTAAACGTAAATTCTTTTGATCTGTCACCGAAAGAGCCTGTAACGATTTTTGTTATTGTCAATTTTACAGACTTGTTCAGCGTGTTTGGAATTCTGAGTAAATAATTACATTCGTCTGTTCCCTGAATCGTCAGGTAACTTGTGTGACCTTCACTTTCCATAGTTATAGTACCGTTTGCTGATATTGTGAAAATGATATCGTTTTTATTTATCTCGTGGTCAGGCGGCGGAGATATCTCGGTAAGATAGTATTTTCCGGACTCAAGTGTGCTATCTATCTTAGGTATGACACCATTTGAACCAGTCACAAGATCTTCATAACCCTGAATCGGATCAAGATCCTTGATTGCACCGTCTATACCGTTAACACTACGATAAAGTGCAAAGTGTGCACCGCTCAGTACTTCGTCTGTCACACTGTCAACTTTTAATGCAGTCAGAGTAACTCGCTTGTTATACACATCAATATAAGCGACAAATTTATCGTCAGCAGCATCGGCTTTTCTTCCATTTTGCCACTGCGCTTCGTTACCGCTTGTAATAGCTGAATCATCGCTGCCAATAGAAAATACTGCTGGATTCGGCAAACCTATATAGCCTGATGGTGATTCAATTTCTGTCAGGGTATAATCCGTATTTCTTTCAAAATCATAAAATACTGTTATTCTTCCTTGCGAATCCGAGATAAAAGTTCCAAGCAAAGTATTCCCCTTAGTAAGTTTAAACTTACCTTTAGCAAGCGGATCTTTTGTATGCATATCGTACAGTGTAAGAACAACGCCATCTGTTCGTGTATTTGTTATCGTGTCCGTCCTTACATTTTCAATAGCATTTGTACCGTTAACATGAGAAATTGATGTTCCATAGTTATATGTTACTGCATATGAATGTGGTGTTGATGTGTTTGAGTTATTCGCAGCAGCATTAACTGTCGTTGTATCACCATTTTCAAGACGCTTGCGTATTCCGCTGTAAGAAACAAGCTCACCTTTTTCGTTAACAACAGGATTGTCAAGTTCAACTTCATAAACAGAATAATCTTCAAAGTCTGAACCTGTTATCAGATCATCAAAGAAATAACGTTTAGAAACTGACGGATATGCTACACAGCTTACCGTGTTCGGAACAAGCCCATTTTTACAATAAACAGCAATGAAAACAGGGGCATGCACTGATGAGAAATCTTTATCACTCCAGATTTTGTTTACTTCTATACTCCAGCCACGCTTGTTATTTATAATCATTTTTGGAGATTCGTTTGCTCTCACCCAGCCGGAATTCAGATTGTCCCCGTCTTCGGAGTGATAACTTCCTTCTACACGCTCATAGCTTACGAATTTATATCCGACAGGAATTTCATTTTCTCTTTCAACGACCTTGAATTTAGTGCCCACAGCTATATTCGGAATTTCAACACTGTAACCGGCAGGAATTTTTGAAATTGCACCGTTCATTGAAGTTTCAAAAGTAAACTGAGCTTTTTGCTCTGATGGCAAAGATGAATAATCACTTTGATTTGATGAAACAAATGATTGTGCTGCAAAATCCCATACGCACAACATTCCGTAAGGGTCAGTGACATAGTATTTTGCCATATTAGCAAGCGTAAGGGTATCGCTGATGCCATTGCTGAGATACAAACGAAAATTAAATCCTGTTGAATCCTGCTTTGAGGTTAATTCATTTCCTCTCTCATCGAAAAGTCTTTTTGTAAAACTTAAAGTACGGAGCGACTCAGGATTGACATGATTGTCGAACACAACAATCGGGTTCTCTGCAACGCTTAACCACCCTGAATCGTACAATTTTCTGTCAGTTCCGCTGATTGATGTTCCTGTAACCGCAGTGCCGTTGATACTTACAGTGTCATAAACTTCCTGATTAATACCACATTCCACAATTTTGTACATAATTGTATTCGCCGGAAATTTTATCTCTGCACCTTTTTCGGGATTTATAAAATACACCGACTCATAGGTTTCTGTACTATTGTGTGGAGTATAATAAGATGCGTATCCCACTTTCTGAACGGAATTTTGATAATTCACCTTGATATTATTATTATCGTTTGTCAACAGATGTTCGTCATCATTTTTGTTATTCTTATACCATATTTGGAACGGATATTCCACAAGGTTGAAATCTATATCGTCCGAACCACTTACTTTTTTTGTCAGTAATACGTTTCCTGGAGTGATTGGGTCAAGATTAAAACGCATATGAAGATTTGATGCACCTGCACCACGTTCCATATAAAATACGTGCATTACGTGTGACGTATAATCTTTGAATACAGTCTTTTCCCCATCGAAATATTCCGCAAGAAATGCATTAACCTGCTCAGTTGTTGCAGTCGGATTTCTCTGTTTGTAGTTATTTGTGAAAATGGTCCGAAGATTTGTTTCCGCACCATCAACTACAACATCGCCTGTTGCAAAGTTTACTTTACCGTGAAGTGCGGAATGTATACCGCCCAGATCAATAACTAATTCATCATCAACATAGAACCAAAAATCATCATCTCCGGTAAACTCGAACACAATATCGTGCCCCCACGAATCTTTACCGCTTGGGGACTGTACCATTTTTGCAGTCATTTCCATACCGTTGTAGTAATTCGGTTTTCCATTTACAAGATGGAGCTTTTCATATTTTCTCGGATCACTTTCGGGAAGTTTTCCAATATCAGGCTTTCCATACTGTGCGAGCGCACTGTACAGATTTTCAGGGTTATTAACTGAGTAAACTCCTTCCGTAATTGTATTATACGGGAAAAACTGACCGTGCTTAAGAGTACTTCTTGAGTCCGTATCAGCAGTTCCAAGCTCTTTATAAACCGTGAAATTACTTCCTACAGTTCCATCGGGCTGAATTAGTGTAGCAAAATTCTGGCTGCTGTCAAATTCAAAATATCCGCTGGCGTTATAGGTGCTTTCAAGGAAAAGATGATTGGCTTCTGATGAACCGCTGAAAAGTTGTGACAGTGAATTTCCGCTGCAAGTAGCCTTCGGATAACCTGTTACAGGGTCGATATCTGTAGAAAGCAGTCCCTGAGTCGGTTTTAAAGAACTTACAGAATTTGTATTGAGAAATTCGTTCTGCAAGCTGTGTCCTGAGGAATCAGGCTGAACAGGAAAGTCGATCATCTTCATTGTGATACCGTAATCGTTATTGTTAAGTGTGCTGACTTCGGTTAGTGAAGAAGTCGGTCTTTCAACTAACGCAAAATAGAAAGTATCTGCATCAGATTTCGTTCCGCTTATAATACTTCCGTTTGCAATATCGGACTGTAAACCGGCGTATGCATAATACGGATTATCCCATGCGAGAATATCGGAATAATAATCGCCATAACGTCTTCCGGTAAGATTTATACCGATTTTGCTGTCCGAAAGGGTTTGCCCGTCCTTAATCTGAGGAGCAATGTATTTGCGTGAGTAAGGATTATACAACTCATAATAGTAGTTGGGAGTTCCATCGTCGTAGTGATACTCCGTAAAATCCCAAAGTAAAGTGTTTATTCTTGTACCTACCCATGTGATATGGTCACCACGTTCATAACAAGGATACAACGTTCCGTCATGATCTACAGCGTAAAACTCGTATGATTTGGTGTTATCGTTCCATATACGTGTATAAACTATTACGCTTGCGCCGTCAGCAACTTCTGAAATACTGACCTTATCCGCATAATAAGTGATATAATCCTCATGTGTAAGTCTCGACAGCTTTACCAGATTAAGCCATTGATTAATGCTGTTGTCTTCTGTAGTCGCGCTGATAAAGCCGTTTTCACCGAACGTAACTGATTTCCCTTTGTTGGAAAGTTTGAGATGATTTTTGGAATCCGTTGTTACAGTTATAACTGATGCCTGACTTTCACTTACAAGAGAAAGTGCATCACCTATATAAAGATACTTAGTTTCGCCGTTAAGAATTGTTGATATCTTGTAATCCATATCAGAAACATAATGAAATGTCCACATTGTAATGTTACTGTCTTCTGCAACGTAAAGGGTTTCGCTGCCCTTTTCTCTGCGGACATTCAGCGAAAGCATTGAAAGATAATTTTCACTTCCCTGCGTCATAAATGCATATCCCAACGTGCCGCCCAGATAATTCATCAATCCGTAGCTTTTACCGTCAAGGTGATACCAATCATCCGGCAATTCTATCGTATCTGCAAATAAAATTTTGATTTTTGCATTCGTACTGTTTGAATTTGAATTGTAATATCTTATACCACTACCGCTTCCGGAATGTTGCAGCCACTTATCTTGGGAGCTGTTTTTCAAATAGAACATATTATTCGACGCAGCATTAATCTCAAACAGGTCTGCATCATTGCTTAGTTCAATTTCGTTTTCGGATTTTGTGTGGATAAATTTTTCAACACCGTCTACCATGGTAGAAATCTTGTAGTAGTTTCCTTCTTTTGTAAAAAACCACTTCGATGCGGAAGAAATATCATCAGTCTCTACTAATGCACCTTTTTTATTAATCGAATTTGTAAAAAACTTATGATCGCCATAATACATAACGAAACCCGCATCTGCTCTGGTACCCTCAAGGTCATCAATACTGCTGATTTCTTCAAAAGAGTACGGACTTGAAACATTTACTATTGCATAAACACTGAATCCGGTTGCAGTAAAGCTTATTTTTCCGTTCTCAACGTTAAACTGTTCGATTATTTCTTTTTCGCCGTTGTCATGAATATGCCAAAGCTCATAATTACATTCTTCCGAAAGTTTCGGATTTGTGATTTCGACCTGAATAGGCTTA
>CACXGC010000126.1 GCA_902767155.1 uncultured Ruminococcus sp.
CATTACGTACAGCGTTTGTATCAACCACGCCTGCCGCATCTGTATAATTTACATCTCCGTCTGCGATTCCGGCTGTATCATAGCCGAGGTCAATAATTCTGAGGTCGCCCTTTTTGCGTGTATTCTTGATTGTTACAAGGTCAATCGTATCATCAAGTGACGCATTGTTGTAATAATCATCGACTGTCTTTGTTGAATCGGAATAGATGATTTCCTTGTTATACTTACCCTTAACAGATTCGTCTACGGTGTAAGTTGAACCTACAGGGAAACCTTCGATTATAACATCATCGCCGTTTGCCAGTTCTGTCGGAGAGATATAAATATTAATCGAATATGTGTAATTGTCTTCTTCCCCGTTTCTTGTCCACTGTATCGGCTGCACATCTGCCGGTGTACTTGCAATATGGTAGTTAACCGGATAACTTGCGATAGAACCTGCGCCGGACGGTGCTGTAAATGTTGCCTTGAATTCAAAGCTCTCAGTGCTTGTAATTTCCTGTGAACCGTCGAAGAGCATCTTTCTGAGTCTTATTGCACCGGTCTTTCTCTTGTTGAACCAGTCTATGTCCATATTCTCAACAATTTCCTGAGATGCTACTTTACCGTCTGCATCGAATGTGAGATTTCTGGAGCTGTTTGCGTCAATAACATATTCAGTGTCTTCTGCTTCTTCAATCTTGTATACTGTTCCTACAGGAATACCCTTGATTGTTATGGAGTGATTCGGATACAATGTAAATGTTACGGACTTGTTTCCGCTTGCATTGCTGTAACTTACACCTGAACCGCTGCCAAAAGTATACTCTGTTGCTGCATCATCGAGTGAGTACTTGATGAGCGATGTATTAATCTTATTCACAGCAACGTCACTGCTGTCACCGAATACCTGTGTAAAGCTGATTGTAAATGTAAACGCCTTATCTACATCCACACTTGTCATATACTTAGCGAGTCTGAGGTCGGCTGTCTTGACAGAGTTGATAATAACCTGTCTGAGTGCCACGTTAGTGTTACTTGCCTTGTTCGGGTCGCTTATCATATATGTTGTTACTATATCATCGCCGTTTCCGCTCTTTTGCAGATTGACAACGGTATTGTTGCTGTAGTTCTTGCCTGTAAGGCTGTCTTTCAGAACGTAATCACTGCCCGAAGCTGATTCGTACATAGTGCGAGCATCGCTTAAAACAATACCCGAAACATCGTCAACCTTATATATACCTGCTGACGGAAGCATTTGAAGTTTGCCTTCATTCTCCTGAGACTTGACATATGTTGTGTAATACTTGCTGACAATTCTTCCAGCTCTATCGTTATAAGTACCAACGATTTTACCCTCGCCATCTTTCTCCACTCTCGCACCCGATACCGGTGCGGAAAGTGTATCAAGCTGAGTAACACGCATATTTGTCATAGCGCTGACCTGCTTGCTTATGGTAGCCATTTCACCGTACTGGAGTGAAACTACATCTGCATTACCGCCTCCGTTATACATTCTTGTATCGTATACGACCGGCGCAGCTGCAAACATATCTTTCAATTGATATGTGATACCGTTTTTCTTGTCAGCACTTGAAACAAGCGGTTGGAAACCGTCATCATCTGCTGCCACATCTTTTTTGAAGTTATATGTATGTTCACCTACATATTTATACACACTGTTATATGCAGATGCCGCAGAGCCGCTTATTGTCGATGTGTCCCAACCTGTTATCTTGACTGTATTATTAGAACTTGTAATGCTGCCGATTGAAATATCACCGGTTCTGTTCCACTTTGCATCAACGATACTCCATTTCGTCTTGCCTTCATATTCTGTCGGTGCTGTCGGGAAACGATACCAGCGAATATAGCTGTATCCGTCTTCCTTGTCCACATAGTACATACCTATTTTTTTGTCATACTTTGCATTGACAAGTTTCATATTTGAAACACTGCCGCTGTTATTATCCATGAACAGACAAGCATACGCCGCACCGTCTGTATCCCATACTCCGGGATCTATGTATATTCTGCCTGAAGGACAAACTGTCGGTACTGTATCCGCAACAAGATTCAATCCTGTAGATGAATCGCCATTTGTACGTGTAACTGCTTCACTCGATGGATTAGAGTAAGCACTTCCACGAACATCTGTTGTACCTTTGTTTTCAACAGTATAGTTGAATATATCGCTGTCTGCAACATATCTTGTTGCATCGAGGAAACCGCCGTTTACGTTACCGAAATCGGTATCTTCCTGAATCTGCAAAGAAGTAATGTTTGTCGGCAGGTTAAACATACAGTACAGGTTAGAGTTCAGCATACCACGTTCCATATAGAACATTGTGATAGTGTGCTCGCCTTCTGTAAGGTATTCTGTCCAGTCGGCAAAACTCTTTGTTACATCCCCACGACTTCTCTTGATAACAGAGTCATTCTGTTCTCTCTTGTTTGTATCTGTATTATTAGAAACGATGGAAGAAGTTGTTGCCTGACCTATGGCACTTATCCATGTTTTCTTTGTCTTGAAGTTGATTTCACCAAGCGCATTCTTATGAGCGCCGCCCATATCAAGAAGGAGTTTACCGTCAAGGAATACCCAAACGTCGTCGTCGCCTTGGAATGTAAATGTTATTGGTGTGCCGTTGGGATCATCATCTACTGTACCTGTTGAAGTCATATAAAAGTCGATATCATATCTTACACCGAAACCATAGTGCAAATCTGCTCTGTTATGATATGAACCTGACGACGGGGCGTTGAACGGGAAGAAACCGTATTCTCTGCCGTGCGAAGTATCTTCGCTCCAACCGTCCGAGCCATAGTTATCATAAACAAGTTTGTCAGAAGTGTTATACTTTTCGAGATGGTATTTATCTGTGCCATCTTCAACAACACGAACACTGTAGTTCATTGAGTCGAAAACGTAGTACTTTCCGGCATACTTATCTGTTGTATCACTCAAAAGGTGAGCTTGTGCGTTATAATCATTCTTGAATTTTACTTTGCTTGCATCTATCTCAAAGAACGGGAAGTCGAGGTTTGTATAAGTTTTGAGATACTTGCTCATATTTACAGACGTACCGGTCTGTGAAGGTGTAACATTTGTATTTTCCCACCATGTTTTATCAAAGTAAGGAACTGTTATCAGATTGCCGGCTGATGAATTCTTAGCCATAAGTTTTCCGGTCTTTGTATTGTTACCGGATTCATCCTGTAAATAATCGCCGACAAGTCCCTGTGCTACTGCATCATAAGGCATATACGTACCTGTTGCCTGTGAATCGGTACGGTATGCAAGGTTTGCGCCCCACTTGAAGTTATTCAGAGTATTTCCGAAACCGAGGTGTCCGTCATACTGCTTTCCGTCACCGCCTGATGAAGCATACATATCTGACGGATAGTTATGACCGGATCTTGGAATCATACTCGGCACATAAACCTTAGAACTTGTAGAATAGGATTCATCGCTAAACGGTTTATGCTGATCGTAGAAAGTATCTACATCATCATAAAGCGGCATCCAGAACTGACCGAGATACATTGGTATTGCACCCGATGCTGTTGCATAAGCTGAGTTGCTTATTGCTTCATTGATTGCAACATAAGGTCTCTTTGCATTTGCCTTCTGATTCTCTCTTGTTGAAGCACTGCTATCAACCGTCCAGTCTGCGTTTGAATCTTTTCCGGGGAAATTAACTTTTCTGTAAGTATAATTAAAATCATCGTACTGATAATCGAAGAAGTCTGATTTGACTGTGATATACTTCTGACCATTCGGCATTTCATTAAAGCCCTGAACGTTTCTTGTATCTGTAATCTGTGCTGTATCTCCGGATGCAAGCACACACAAATCTTTGTCGGATTCATTCCACACAAGATTGTACAAATCGTACTTTCCTTCGCTTCGTTTACACTTTATAGTGAAAATTTCATTCTGTGCCACGCTTACATCATCTTTTGTTGCATATGATGCATTACCGCTTGCTGCTGACGGTGCCTGACCGCCTGCTGCAAGTGACTCTACAGGATACTCAACTCCGCCGATAACTACTGTTATGTTTCCTGCGTCACCATAGTCACTGAAACCTTCCTTTGCAAGGTAAAGTTTTTTGCTTGACACTGCCGGTATTGTAGCATAATCATCTCCGTAGAAACTAAGTGTCTTACCGTCTGCATCGTCTACATAATCGGAAGTATCTGCATATTGAGTTATACCGTACTTGAGAGTTTTGTCAATACACTTTCCGCTTGAAAATGTATAATTCTTGATGAGTGTATTACTGCTGTCAACTGTATCGCCGATTTTCTTTCTTATGTATCTTACACCGGTATAAGGTGAATGTCCATCAGCTACTGAGGGAACTGTAAACTGTTTACCAAGATTTCTTGCCGGCACAAACTGATTTTCCAGTGTTTTAACATTAGTTCCGTCTTCGCTGTAGAACACAAGGTCAAAAGTAACAGAATCGCTTGTCAGGTTAGCTATCTTGAAATTCTTTCCGGCATAATCAGTAACAATTGTCGGCATAGTTCTGTACCATGACTGCCAGTAGCCGTCCTGTTCATTATTTGTAAGAAATACGAGAATATTGTCTTTTACCTGAACGCCGTCTCTTCTTGCCGTTCTGTAATAGCCCTTTTGTTTTATACTGCTGTCACAATACGGGGAGAAAGAGAGATACTTTCCGACATCAGACGCAGAAAAAACCATCTTGAAAATAGAACCCTTGCCGGGGTCTTTCACAGACTCAAGATTTGTTTTAGTCATCTTGCTGGATTCAGTAAAAGCCAGTCCTGTCTTACCGTTGTCGTTACTGTCCTTTGAGGATGTTGCTATACAGCACACCTGAGACATATCTTTTGACCAGCCGTAACCCGACGGAAAACCGCCGCCCGTATCAAAGTAGACAGTTACTGTACCTGTAGCCTCAACAGTTGCGATATTCATAGGTACCATGCTTGTAAAAAGCAGTATTACCGAAAGCAGAAAAATCAGCACCCGCTTGATACGAATATCCTTTTCAGTTATTCTCATCATTTTCACCCCTAAGGTATATAATATAAAACTTTCGTTTCTTTAACGTTCTCAAACAAACTACGTTCTCATTCTATCACAACTGCCTATAATTGTCAACCGTTTTACACTATTTTTATCAGTTTATTCTTTTTTTTTGTACGATATTAACGTAAAAAACTGCAATTTTTGAACATATACGACTTTCTATGACATTAATACGCTCATTCAGAAAAAACTCTTTACATTATTTTGGAAAGATAGTAAAATAATCTTGATACCATTTACGGGAGTGATCTTCTTGAAATATGTGAATTTTATGATTAAAACATTCTGCACCATACTTTGCGCCGCTGCATTGATACTGCTTTGTTCCTGCTCTTCACCTCAGCCCGAAAAAGCAGAATACTCTACCGCACTTTCCGTTTCATCCTCATTTGTCGGAGAACGAACATTTTCTGTTACATATCCGAAATCTGTAGTTTCGCCGGATTCGAATACCGCCGAAACACTTGAGCGTATTATAAAAACAAACTGTCCCCCATCTCTCATTTACGAAAAAAGCGTTTCGTCCGGAAATATAAAGTATACCTTCACCCTGTCTTTCTCGTCTTTGTCCGATTATAATACTCAACTGACAGAACTGCTCGGCAGCCGTCCGGTTATTACATTCGCCAACCCGAAAACTGTTCTGACAAAGGGCTGGCGTATACAGGAATCTTTCCAGAGTGCCCAGCTCCTTGAATGGCTTACCAATGCCGCACACAACGAAAATATCCATACATTCGATATTCCTTTTGAAGAAACTTCCACAACAGTTGCTTTCGGCTCTGAAAATGCTTCCACTACTCCTGTAATATCCGTCAATAATCTTACAGGCTCTCCTATAGCAAGCATTAAAATCAATACGGTTAACAAAGGTGAAACCTATGACCGTACATTCGTTTTCAGAATTTCACAGACAACTTTCGACTCCCTTGGTGATAAAATTTCTTCATATTTCCGTTCCGTGACAGATACCTCTGCTTCTTCCGACTGGCAGATTGAAGAAGGTATGTATTCCTATACTGTACGTTTTATTGACATTACTCTCAAACAGCTTGAAGGCTACACTAACCGACTGCTTTCATCCGTGTACGGCGATGTTGAATATATCGACAAAACTGTAGGAAACGACCCTCTTTCTTTTCAGAATTCATACACCGAAACACTCGATTTCTCCAACTACGTCAGCGATAACAACACTGATGTAACTGTTGAGTATGTTTACTCGGTTGTAGGCGGCTCGGAACTTGATAATTGCCGCATTTACCGTGATTTCCAGTGGATAACCGCCGAATCTGTGACAGCTGAAAATAATCCCGGAAAAATTGTTGCCGTTTCAGAAAAAACTCCGACTCTTACTCTCCGTATAAATGACGGAAAACAATATGTTCCGAAACTTATCAATATAACGCTCACTCCACTTGATAATGAACTCTTACAGAAATCTTACTCTTTCATCTATCCAATCTCTTCCGGCGGTTACGAAGCTTCAAACTATACCGCATCTTATTTCCGTGAGCATGGTCTGAATCCCGAAGAAAGTTCCGAAAATGACACTGCTTCCTGTACCATCTCTTTCACCGGTACAGCCGGCGAGCTTAATATGAAGATTACCGATATTTTCGGAGATAACAACCTGATATCATTTTCTTCCGAAGTACCTTTCATGACTCTCAGAACTCTCAAAAATGTTGAAGATACTGTTGACCTTTCCGCTCTGCTTACAGGAAAAAATGTAGATACTCCGGTAACATACACTCTTGTATCACGTGACGGCGAAAAATCCGAAAACCTTATTCTTACATACGAATCATCCGATGAAGATAACTATGCCGAAACAAACGATGACGGAAATCTTTACATACTTTTAGGAAGTTCAAAAGCAACACTGAAATCTGCTGTTTCTGTTCCGAATGTCACAGATATAATTGTATTCTTCACAATTTCCATAATCATAATACTTGCGGCAGTCGCTGTAATATTCTTCCTCCGCAATCAGAAACTGCCAATAGTTTCAAAAGGCAAGGAAAATTCAAAAATGGATTCCAAGGAAAACGAACATCCTCGCATGAATTCAAAATCACGCATGGATTCAAATGACAGAGAACGTTCACGCACTGATTCCAAGGAAAAAGAACACACACACACGGATTCCAAGAGAAAAGAACACAAACGCATGGATTCAGAATCAAGCAGCTCTAAATCCGGCAAAAAAAGCTCATCAAAAGGAAGCGGTAAGAAATGACAAAACTATGTATTTTTGACCTCGACGGAACACTTATTGATTCTCTTTACGACTTAGCCGACGCAATGAATTATGCTCTCAGAAATAACGGATTTCCGACACATGAACGTGACAAATACCGTTACATGGTCGGAAACGGTATCTCAATCCTTGCTGACCGTGCCATGGTCGTTCCGGAAGGTACGGACAGCGAACAGAAAAACATCATACTCGCCGATTTCAACTCCTATTATAATGTACACTTTGTCGATTTTACACGCCCGTATGACGGTATACCCGAATTGCTGGATAAACTCGACGAAATGAACATACTTTATGCGGTACTTTCAAACAAGCCTGATAACTTCACCAATGCTATAATATCAAAGCTTTTTCCCGAAAGAAAATTCGCCGCTGTATGGGGAAAGCGTGATGATTTTCCTCGTAAGCCTGACCCCTGCTCTGTAAATGCTCTTATACGTGAAGTCAGAGTTAAGCCCGAAGAATGTCTTTACATAGGTGACAGTAATGTGGATATGCAGACGGCAGCAAATGCATCTCTGAGAAATGTCGGTGTAAGCTGGGGATTTCGTCCGGTTCATGAACTTATCGCATCCGGCGCAAACTTTATAGCAAATGTTCCTGCCGATATACTCAAACAACTGTAAACTTACGGCAAAAAAATTTCAGGGTCTCCAAAAACGGAAACCCTGATTTTTTTACTTATCAGTAAAGCGGGAATCTTTCGCAGATATCTGCAACGCCTGCTTTTATTGCATCAACATTATTGTCGAAGTCATTAAGAGCAAGCGCAATAAACTCTGCTATCTTATCCATTTCAGCAACGCCAAGACCTCTTGTTGTAACAGCAGCTGTACCAAGGCGCACACCGCTTGTAACAAACGGACTTCTCTTTTCATTAGGAACAGTATTCTTATTAGCAGTGATACGAACCTCATCAAGACGGTGCTCAAGTTCCTTACCTGTAACTTCGCTGTCTGTCAGATCAAGGAGCATTACATGGTTATCTGTACCGCCTGAAACAAGCTTGCAGCCTCTCTTTGTCAGACCCTCTGCAAGTGCCTGTGCATTTTTAACGATATTTTCGCCGTAAGTCTTGAATTCCGGTTTGAGAGCTTCACCAAAGCATACAGCCTTTGCTGCTATTATATGCATAAGCGGACCGCCCTGTGTTCCGGGGAATACAGCCTTATTGACAGCTTTTGCCAAGTCCTCATCATTTGTAAGTATCATACCGCCTCTCGGACCTCTGAGAGTCTTATGAGTTGTAGTTGTTGTGAAATGAGCATACGGAACAGGACTCGGATGAACGCCTGCCGCAACAAGACCGGCAATATGTGCCATATCAACCATGAGATAAGCTCCGCAAGAATCAGCTATTTCTCTGAAACGCTTGAAATCAATGATTCTCGGATAAGCAGAAGCGCCGCAAACTATCATTTTCGGTTTAACTTCCATAGCTGTTTCGTATACCTTATCATAGTCAATTCTGTGAGTAACAGGGTCAACGCCGTAGGAAACGAAATTATAGTATTTACCGGAAATATTTACAGGTGAGCCGTGTGTAAGATGACCGCCTTCTGAAAGTGTCATACCCATAACAGTATCACCGGGTTTAAGCATTGCAAAATAAACTGCTGTATTTGCCTGAGCACCGGAATGAGGCTGAACATTAGCAAATTTTGCGCCGAAAAGCTCGCAAGCTCTGTCGATAGCGATTTGTTCAACAACGTCAACATACTGACATCCGCCGTAATATCTTTTTCCGGGATAACCCTCGGCATACTTGTTTGTCAGAACCGAACCCATTGCAGCCATTACAGCCGGAGAAACTATATTTTCTGATGCGATAAGTTCAAGATTCTGCTGTTGTCTTTTCAGTTCATCGCCCATTGCAGCCGCAACAGCGCTGTCATATGTACCGATGAAACCGATACTGTCCATTAAATCATTGTACATTGGTTTCTTACCTCTTTCAACAAAATTTTCATTTACATTATAACCTATTGACAGCAATAAATCAAGTATTCCGCAAAACATCATCAAATAATTCCAATTCATAATTATTTGACTATTTTTTAACAAATTGTTTACTTTTGACCGCTTGACGAAATGCTTTGAAAATATTATAATGAATGCAGGATTTAGGTGTAAGCACTTCTGAATCTACAATATATAGATAACAAGAGATGTATCGTTTACTTCTTTCTTATTTTTAGGGAGCATATGGGGGTATGCCCCCATTTTTCATTTAATAAAAACGGGCTGTCACAAAAGAAAAAGCTCTTAGTTGTGACAGCCCGATATTTTTTTATTTAGCGTACTCGATTGCACGGCTTTCTCTGATGATATTGATCTTTATCTGACCCGGAAATTCGATCTCTTCCTCGATTTTCTTACAGATATTTCTTGCAAGGAGAACCATATCATCATCCCTGATAATTTCAGGTTTTACAATAATTCTCACTTCACGTCCTGCCTGAATAGCAAAGCTTCTTTCCACACCCTCGAAAGAAGATGCAACTTCCTCAAGTTTTTCAAGACGCTTGATATAATTCTCAAGATTCTCACGTCTTGCACCCGGACGTGCAGCAGAAATTGCGTCTGCTGCCTGAACAAGACAGGCAATTATTGTTTTAGCCTCAACATCACCATGATGTGCATGAATAGCATGAACAACGATTTCACTCTCCTTATACTTTCTTGCAACATCAACGCCTATTTCGATGTGAGAACCTTCTATCTCATGGTCAAGAGCCTTACCGATATCGTGCAGCAAGCCTGCTCTTCTTGCCATAGTCGGTTCAAGTCCGAGTTCTGATGCCATCATACCGCAAAGGTAAGCAACTTCAAGTGAATGATCGAGAACATTCTGTCCGTAACTTGTTCTGAAATGAAGTCTTCCGAGCAATTTTACAAGTTCCGGATGAATATTGCTGACACCTGCTTCTATGATTGCCCTTTCGCCCTCTGACTTTATCATTGCTTCAACATCACGGCGAGCCTTGTCGTACATTTCCTCAATTCTTGCCGGATGAATTCTGCCGTCCGATATAAGTTTCTGGAGCATAACCCTTGCTATTTCTCTTTTGACCGGTTCAAAACATGAAAGCGTAATTGCTTCCGGTGTATCATCTATAATCACGTCCACACCGGTTATAGTTTCGATTGCTCTGATATTACGACCTTCACGACCGATTATTCTGCCCTTCATTTCGTCACTTGGCAGCGGAACTACTGATACTGTTGACTCGCTAACATGATCTGCTGCGACTCTCTGAATAGCAAGAGATATAATTTCCCTTGCGATCTTATCCGACTCATCACGAGTTTTCTGCTCATACTCCATTATCTTGACAGCTTTTTCATGAGTCAACTCATTATCAAGATTGCTCATTATCAAAGTCTTTGCCTGTTCGCCTGTAAGTCCGGAGATTTTTTCAAGCATTTCAAACTCGCTTTGTTTAATTTTCTCAGCCTCTTCAAGTCTGGTTTCTGCCGCCTTATTTTTCTGAGCGACAGCCTCTTCCTTTTTCTCAAGACCATCAAGTTTTTTCTCTACAGTTTCCTCTTTTTGCTGTATACGTCTTTCCTGACGCTGAATTTCCTTACGTCTTTCGGATATTTCCTTTTCAGCTTCCGAAAGAAGTCTGTGAGCCTCATCTTTACCGGCGATAACGGCTTCTTTCTGAGTTGCTTCGGCAGAACGTTTTGCCTCATCAATAATCTTCTGCGCTTCCTGTTCCGCAGAACCTATTTTTTCTTCGCCGATCTTTTTTCTGTAGGTAATACCGCCAAAAAAGGCTCCCACTCCGACTGCAAGGGAAATTACAACAATAAGTACAATTGCCAAAACCGGATCCATTGATCTGACACCTCCTAAGTCAATTTTTTTGTTCATCACCGCAATCAGCTCAAAGGTGCCGTTCTACGCACTGTACAGATGTCATGCAACCATCACATCAGACAATGTTTGCATAGATCTCATATTCTGTTTTAATCATCCGTCCGGACGGATGTGTCCCGATAATCAAACTATTATAAAATAGTCCCCGCTTTCAAAATAAATTTGCCAAACGAACCGTATTTAATAATATAAACATTAAAGGAATATTTCTAAAATACAAAAATCATGCTAAAACGGCATGGAATGAATGAGAAATCCAGAGCTGTCCGCCGTCTGAAATCAAGCGGAAATGCAGCTGATAATTTTCAAGGATAACAATGTTCCGTAAACGGTAAACCGTCTATCGTATATTGTATAACGATTACTACGTTTTTGTCAAGTTTTTTATGTGATTTTTCATAAATTTGATTACTTTGTGATAATAATTTTTTGAAAAATGGCAATTAATCTTATCCGTAAAAAGATTTCTTTACATGAATATTTCCAACTGTTGCAAACAGCCTGACAGTATTGTATAATTGTCTTACGAAAAAATTCTTAAACGGCTCAGCCTTCGATGCTATTCACTAATGACAACAGAAAGGAAACTTAAATAATGCTGACAAACAAGAAAATCATGAAAAGATTCGGTAAAAATGTTTGCCGACAATGTATCAACAGAGCTTACAATGTACATTTACTTAACACAGACTGCCGCTATGATCTGCCCTACCCTGCACTTTGTCCGCATTGTAAAGAAATGAAAAATATAGTGACGGGTCTTCGTCTGAGCGGATTTTTTAAATCGCTTTTCGCAAAAAAGGGAAAATATTCGTGAAAATTCCTTGTGCATAAAACATCAACTCTGAACAGGTGATACAGATGGGGGAAAAAATAAAATTTGAAGACTATATCGAAAAAAACGGAATGCTTACATATACTAATGTAGGTGTAAGCATGATGCCGCTTTTACGTCAGGGAAAAGATATGTTTGTTATCGAAAAAAACAACGGACAAAGATACAAAGCCGGTGATGTTGTACTTTACCGCCGTCCGCCGGATAAATACGTCCTGCACCGCATAGTAGAAGTGCGTCCTTTCGACTACGTTATCCTCGGCGATAACTGTATAAGAAAGGAATACGGCATAAAGGACGATGACATTATCGGCATTATGACAAAATATATTCGCTCCGGAAAGAAACACAGTGTTGACGAATACGGCTACCGTGCTTACTCTTTTGTCATCATGCATACTATCCCCATACGAATCGGATTGAAGAAATTCATACTTAAAGTACAACGAATTCTGAGTGAAGAAGACGAGGAAAACTAAAATACTTTTCTTCAACATTTTTACAAAATTTGCAAACTCACAATAAACTTCTCTCAATAAGAAAAAAAACGTCCTCAGCTCATCAAAGCAGGACGATTTTTTTATATTATAATAAAAAAAACAAGACAGGAACAAAATTTCCTGTCTTGCTCTGTTGAAAGTGACCCGAACGGGAATCGAACCCGTGTTTCCGCCGTGAAAGGGCGGTGTCTTAGCCGCTTGACCATCGGGCCAAAACAATGAATAACAAACATAGCGTCTGTTACTCTTGTGGTAGCGGTAGTGGGACTTGAACCTACGACACTGCGGGTATGAACCGCATGCTCTAGCCAACTGAGCTATACCGCCATTTATAACTGACTCAGCAATCAGCTTTATCATTATATTATATCTACAGCAATTTGTCAAGCTTTTTATTAAAATTATATTTATACTATTTGTATATATATCTTAAAATATACTTTTTGCGGATTTCGGAAATCAACTAAAATATTTTTACATTTTGTAATAATTCTCTGTTTTCGGGGGTCATTTCAAAGAATTCAACTCTTTCAACAATTAAATGTTGAAAACTTTGCAAATCACGTGTTGAATAATATATATTGTTTTTTAGAAAAATTTGCGGATTTATATACTATATATTGTGTTTTTTCAAAATGCAAGGCATATTTTTCTGTAATATTTTTTCCGGATTTTACAAGCTGTAAAATTTTTTTTAACACTTTCAACATTTCGATGTTGAAAACTTAGCCGTCTTTAAATTTTACAATCTGTAAAATATTCCTCCCTAATTATAGAAAGCCTGTCAATATCGTGATATATTCCGTCTTTCAGCAAGTCTTTACGCATTGTACCCTCATACTGCATACCTATTTTTTCCATAACACGCCGTGATGCCTTATTCTTACTCATGCAGACACCGGATATTTTTTCCAATCCGAAATTACAAAATCCGAATCTCAGCATTTCTTTTGCGGCTTCCGTTACAAGACCGAGGTTTCTGTAGTTTTTATCAATATAGTATGTTATTTCCGCATGATGATGCTCGAAACACATATGAATAAGTCCTACATTTCCGACATAGCGCCCGTTTTCTTTCAGAAACATACCAAATTCAAATGACTCGTTGGTCTTCATATTTTTTCTGATAAAGCGAAACCAGTTTCTGCCGTAACTTTTTGTATATTTTTCGGGAATACCGTATGTTGTTGCCCTGACTTCTGCCTGTGACGTAACCGATATAAAATCTTTGAGGTCGCTGAGTTTGTACTCACGAATTACAAGTCTCTTTGTTGTAAATTGAAAATGACGCATATAATATCCTCATCATATATGCAAAAAGCAGAAACATCCGATCTCTCAGATATTTCTGCCTGAATTTGCTTTTTATCATCCGTTATATGAATAGTTCGGGGCTTCTTTTGTAATCTGGATATCATGCGGATGACTTTCTTTCAGACCAGCACCTGTAATTCTTACGAAACGAGCCTTGTCATGTAGTTCCTGAATATTTGCGCATCCTGTGTAACCCATACCTGCACGAAGACCGCCCATAAGCTGGTATATAGTATCAGAGAGTGGTCCCTTGTAAGGAACACGACCTTCAACACCTTCCGGAACAAGTTTCTTGTTGCCTGACTGGAAGTAACGGTCGGCACTGCCTCTTCCCATTGCGCCAAGACTGCCCATTCCACGATATACTTTAAACTGTCTGCCCTGATAGATCTCGCTTTCTCCGGGAGACTCTTCACAGCCTGCTACAAGTGAACCAATCATTACAACGCTTCCGCCTGCTGCAAGTGCTTTCACGATATCACCGGAATATTTAACGCCGCCGTCCGCTATAACAGGTATACCATGCTTTGATGCTTCGTAAGCAGCGTCATAAATAGCTGTAATCTGCGGAACGCCTATACCGGCAACTATTCTTGTAGTACATATAGAACCCGGACCTATTCCGACCTTTACGCAGTCTGCACCAGCATCTATAAGAGCCTTAGCTGCTTCTGCTGTAGCAATATTTCCGGCGATAAGCTGAACATCGGGGAATGCTTTCTTCACCCTTGCAACGGAGTTAATAATATTGTTATTGTGACCGTGAGCAGAATCAAGTACAAGAACGTCAACCTGTGCTTTGATAAGCTCCTCAACTCTCTCCAGTACGTCCGGTGTACCGCCTATTGCAGCACCGCAAAGAAGTCTGCCGTTTTCATCTCTTGCGCTGTTCGGATACTGAACAGACTTTTCAATATCTTTGATAGTAATAAGACCTTTAAGAACTCCGTTTTCATCAACGAGCGGAAGTTTCTCTATCTTATGTTTCTTGAGAATTGCCTGTGCATCAAGGAGAGTTGTTCCTACCGGTGCTGTAACAAGATTTTCTCTCGTCATAACATCAGAAATTCTCAAACTGTAATCACTCTCATTCATGAAACGAAGGTCACGGTTTGTAATGATACCGACAAGTTTTCCATCCTCACAGATAGGAACACCTGATATTTTATACTTTGCCATAAGCTTGTTAGCATCATTTACATAGTGATTAGGTGTCAGGAAAAACGGATTTACAATAACGCCGTTTTCTGATCTTTTTACTCTGTCCACAGCGTCGGCCTGCTGTTCAATCGACATATTCTTGTGAATAATACCTATACCGCCTTCACGTGCGATTGCAATTGCCATTCTTGTTTCGGTAACAGTATCCATTGCCGCCGTCATCAATGGTGTGTTAAGTTTGATTTTCTTTGTGAGGTACGTACTGATATCGACATCCTTGGGTTGAACATTTGATTCACCGGGAATCAACAGTACGTCATCGAAAGTCAAGCCTTCCTTACCGAATTTTTCATCAAATCCTGCACTTAACATTCATAATTCCTCCCCAATTTTTTCTTTTTTCTTTTATATAGTATATGATTATACTACATTTAAGTTTTTTTATTATTCTTTTTCAGAAATAAAAAATAGTTTTTTCATAATTTTTGACGTTATCATGAGAGCACTTTTCACTGAGATTTGACCGTTATTTTTCTTTTGGAAAATTATAGAAATACTGGAAACTTCATACA
>CACXGC010000127.1 GCA_902767155.1 uncultured Ruminococcus sp.
AAATAATAAGTCAGCCTTACGGCTGACCGGCAATTCATCCCCGACCTATAGAGGTCGGAGTCTTCTTGCCGCTTTAGGATAAAAAAACAAGTTTTCAACATTATACTGTTAAAATGTTGAAAACTTGTTGATTTCTCGATATATTTCAGATACTATAAACTGTTCTATGCCGTGTTTTTCGCATGAGTTTTCAACACTTTTCCAAAAACAGTTGAAAATCCTTGCGAAAATTTTCAGGACACATCAGCAAAAAAAGCCCCGAAAATCCGAGGCTTTTCATCATACAATCATTCGGGCTTGATTACATCAATACCCATGTACGGACGAAGTACTTCCGGAACAGTAACACTGCCGTCTGCATTCTGATACTGCTCTACGATTGCCGGAATTACACGGCTTGTTGCAAGACCTGATGCGTTAAGTGTATGAGCAAAATGCATTTTCTTGTCATCGCCTCTGTAGCGGATATTACCACGGCGAGCCTGATAATCTCTTGCATTTGATGCTGAGCTTACTTCCTTATATATCTCCATTGACGGAATCCATACTTCAATATCATATGTACGAGCCATTGAGAAAGAACAGTCACCGGCTGCAAGCTTGCTGAGTCTGTAATGGAGTCCGAGCTCCTGCACAAGTCTTTCTGCCTTTTCTACAAGCTCTTTGAAAGCGATATCAGATTTATCATCTTCTGTGTACTGAACCATTTCAACCTTGTTGAACTGATGACCACGAATCATGCCTCTTTCCTCGCTGCGATAGCTGCCTGCTTCACGGCGGTAACACGGAGTATAGGCTATGTATTTTCTTGGCAGTTCGTCTTTTGAAAGAACTTCATCTCTGTGAAGATTTACGAGAGCTGTTTCTGCTGTCGGCAGCATGAACTTTTCGTCATTGCTTGTAGGATTCTGAATCCAGTATACTTCATCTCTGAATTTCGGGAACTGGCCTGCAACATATCCGCACTGATAGCCAAGCATATGCGGCGGAAGAATAAACTCAAATCCGTCCTTGATATGTTCGTTTATGAAGAAATTAAGGAGTGCCCACTCCATTCTTGAACCCCAGCCACGGTAAAGCCAGCTTCCTGCACCGGCAATTTTTGCGCCTCTTTCATAATCAATCATTCCAAGGCTTTCGCAAAGTTCTACATGATTTTTCATCTTGAAATCAAACTGCGGTTTCTCTCCGAAATAGCTGATAGCTTCATTCTGTTCCTTGCCGCCTGCGACAACATCCTCATCGGGAAGATTAGGAAGTGAAAGGAGCAAAGTTTTCTGTTTTTCTTCAAGTTCAGCAACTTTTGCATCACCGTCTTTGATTTCGGCAACGAGTTCTTTCATCTTTGTCATTATTTCACTTGCGTCACCGCCGGCTTTTTTTATCTGAGGAATCTGTTTGCTTGCTGCATTCTGTTCTGCCTTCATAGCTTCCACTTTTCCAAGCATTTCACGCTTTGCAGCATCGACCTCTCTGATTTCATCAACAACACTGTCAAGGTTCATTTCTCTTTTCTTTATTCTTGCCTTGACCTCATCGGGATTATCTCTGAGCATTTTAATGTCTATCATAATTTTTCTCTCCTTTGAAATGTATAAAACTTACTGTTATATTATAATACAAAAAGCGGCATTTGTAAATTACATTTTATAGCATTGTCCGTATTTTTACTGGTCGAACAATTTTGCAAGTTCTGCAAGGTCTTCCTCACTGTAGAACTCTATCTCAAGTGTACCGCTTACGCCATCCTTTGAATTTTTTACTTTAACTTTACGGCTCAGGTGTTCTTTCAATGCTATTTCTACTTCATCATAAAAAGAATTTCTGCTGTGTACAGGCTGTGACGGCTCTTTCTTTTCCTCGTTTGCTTTTTTTGCAAACTTTTCAACATCACGCACTGTCAGGTCATTTTTCTGTATCATCTGGGCTGTTTTCAAAAGCAATTCTTTATCCTCAAAAGCAAGCAGTGCTCTTGCATGACCCGAAGATATCTCTCCTGTTCTGAGCATTTCAAGCACCGGTTCCGGAAGTTTCAGCAAACGCATAGCATTCGCTATTACAGGACGGCTTTTTCCTACCGATTTAGATATTTCGTCCTGAGTAAGGCCATATTCTTCTGCAAGTACTTTATATCCCATAGCCTCTTCGACCGGTGTAAGGTTTTCCCTTTGAAGATTTTCTATCATTGATATCTGCATCATTTCAGAATCCGACATTTCCCTTATAATTACCGGTACTTCTGTCAGACCTGCCATACGGCTTGCCCGCCATCTTCTTTCGCCTGCTACAAGCTGATATCCTCCGTCAGCTATAGGACGTACAAGAAGCGGCTGCAAAACACCATGTTGAGCAATAGAATCCGCTAACTCATGCAATGATTCTTCATTAAAATCATGCCTCGGCTGTGAGCGATTAGGTTCAATGTCATGTATTTTCAGACTTACTGATCCCCCGGAATCTTCTGTTTCATTTTCCATAAAAATCAGATCCAGTCCTTTTCCAAGACCGCCTTTTTTTGATGCCATCTTTTCACCTCCAATCATCATTGATTATTTTTTATCAGTTCCTCTGCCAGTTCCATATAGGATGTTGAGCCTTTACAATTCTTGTCGAAATACATGATAGGCATACCGAAACTTGGTGCTTCCGATAAACGTACACCTCTCGGAATAACTGCCGAAAAAACTTTGTGCGGAAAGAATTTCTTAACTTCCTGAACTACTTGCTGTGTAAGGTTAAGTCTGCCGTCATACATAGTAAGGAGCACGCCCTCGATTTCAAGATAACTGTTGAATCTTCTTTTCACTATACGGACGCTGTTCATAAGCTGTGAAAGACCCTCAAGCGCATAATATTCCGGCTGTATCGGAACAAGAATTGTATCAGCCGCACAAAGCGCATTTGTCGTAATCAATCCCAGTGACGGCGGACAGTCTATAAAAATATAGTCATACTGGTCTTTTACAAGAGCAAGCGCATTTTTGAGTCTTGATTCTCTTTTCTCAACATCAACAAGTTCCATATCAGCAGCAGCCAGTTCAATGCTTGCCGGAATAACATCGAGATTATCATACGCTGTATGTATTATAGTTTCCTGTGCTTTTACTCCGTCTATAATGATATTGTATGACGAATATTTTATCGACCTCTTGTCTACGCCTACACCACTGGTAGCATTTCCCTGAGGGTCAACATCAACCAGCAAACTTTTCTTTCCGAGCTTTCCCACACCTGCGCTTACATTAACAGCAGTAGTTGTTTTTCCTACTCCGCCTTTCTGATTTGTTACCGCAATTGTTTTTCCCAAATTTAACCCCTCCAAATGCTTTTCTGACAAAATCTGTTTATACGAACGTATGACAACAGATTGCCTTTTTAAGCATTACATAAAATTTTGTAAGACATTAATAAACTGAAACAAATTGACTACTCTTTGTGTTTTGCTAAACATTGTTTCACGTGAAACATTTCTGTGTTCAGCAAACATTGTTTCATGTGAAACATTTCTGTGTTCAACAAACATTGTTCCACGTGAAACATTTCCTGTGTTTGACAAACATTGTTTCACGTGAAACATTTCCTGTGTTTGACAAACATTGTTTCATGTGAAACACCGCATCTCTATTATATCAAATTGTAGCCGAAAATAAAATACCAAATACTGAAATAAATTATTTTTTTCCAAAACTTTTTTTTCAAAACCGAAATAATGACACCGTTTGACCGAATTCTATATAAGCAAAACAAACACAAAGAGCCACACAAAATCGTGCGGCCCTTCATGCTTATATGGGGAAAACTTAGGATTTCACTTATACACTGAATTCATGCTGTCATCGTATCGGATTTTTTCGTATGTTTTACTTTTGGAATCCTGACACGATACTCTATATATTCTTCGGTCTCATTACGTTCAGTTTCTGCTGGACAACCTGATGAACACATAACATTTATAGCTTTCATGATCGTATTCTCAAATATCTTACTGTTTTTGATAATAAGCTTTTTCTTCTGAGCGGTTTTTCTGTCCTTGATTTTCTGAGACTGTATTTCGGCTATGTAGCCTTCTGTCTGACTGACGTTCATTCCGTTCTCTATGATTTCACTCAGTACCATGCGCCGCTGAACAAGATCGGCTATTTTGAGCAAAGCTAACGCATGACCTTCTGTCAGTCTGTATCCTGTCAGAATATTTTTTTCCTCATCGGTAAATTTTGCGGCTTTTATACGACCCGCAATAAACGACTGCCTTTTTCCAAGCTCCTTTGCTGTTTCACGGCTTGTCATGACGTACTCGTTTACAAGACTGCTTATTCCGTCCGCTTCTTCTACCAGATTCAGGTCACAGCGCTGGATATTCTCGACAATAGAATATATTTCCGCCTGTTGGTCTGTACAATCCATCACTATGCACGGAACTTTTACACCTCCGCATAAAACTGTTGCGCGAAGTCTTCTTTCTCCGGATATAAGTTCGTATTCTTCCGTATTAAGTTTTCTGACGACCAAGGGCTGTAATATTCCGTTCTGTCTGATACTTAGTGCAAGTTCACGAAGCTGATCGTTTGAAAAAGATTTTCTTATCTGTACTTTTCGTGGTCTTATCTGCACTATCGGTATTTCCTGTATTTTTTTGCTATGACCGAAATTCAGAAACAATATCTCCACACCCTTTCATGCAGATATTATAGCATACAACTGTTAGACTATTTTGTCGCATAATGACCCCTTAGGCAAAAAAATTATTTACATTTCCACATTTTCAACCAAGTTTTCAACATTTTCAACTTTATCCTAAAGCGGCAAGAAGACTCCGACCTCTATAGGTCGGGGATGAATTGCCGGTCAGCCGTAAGGCTGACTTATTATTTG
>CACXGC010000128.1 GCA_902767155.1 uncultured Ruminococcus sp.
CAAACCTGACACACATCTTCTTTTGTTCCGCCTACAGCCACTATTGCACGTGCACAACACTCTTCCCAAAGGTCAACATCATTCTGAGTATAAAATGCAACAACACGCTTTCCTGTTGTTCCGGAAGTAGACTGTATACGAACACAATCATTAAGATCGGTTGCAAGCAGTCCGAAAGGATACGCCTCTCTCAAGTCATCTTTTTTCAGGAACGGCAATTTATGAAGATCCTGTGTTCCTTTGATATCCTCCGGTTTCACACCTTTTTTGTCCATCAGATCACGATAATACTTAACATTATCATACACATATTTTACCTGTTTTACAAGCTTTTCATCCTGTATTTTTTTAATTTCTTCAACCGGCATAGTTTCCTTTTCCGGTTGAAAATATCTGTTCGGCATTTTTATCACTCTTTCACAAATATATCAGTTATTGAATCCCAGAGCAAACGCTTTTTTATTTATCTCAACAAAATTAGGTTTTACGCATTTTTCGATAGCTTCTTCCCATTTCTCATAGGGTATATCGAAATATTTTGCAAGTCTGCCCATGAGAACTATATTGCAAGCCTTTGCAGAACCTGCCTGTGTTGCAAGAGAAAGTGCGTCTATATCATCAACATGAACGCCCTTTTCTTTCATCTCGTCAAGAATATTTTCCGGATATACAGCATTTCCGATAATAACCGGCATCGGGTCGATCTGCTGAGTATTTACGATAACTGTGCCGCCCTTGCGGAGATCTTTTATATATCTTGCAGCTTCGATTTTTTCAAAACTTACGATAAAGTCAGCTTCTCCCTCTTCGATAACGGGGGAATATACCTTTTCACCGAATTTTACATATGTAACTACAGAACCGCCACGCTGACTCATTCCGTGAACTTCGCTTACTTTTACGTCATAACCTTCATCAACAAGAAGACGGCCAAGAAGTTTTGAAGCAAGCAGAGAACCCTGACCGCCTACGCCTACGATCATGATATTTTTTGCTGACATATTATTCACCATCACTTTCAAATGCATCAAACGGACAAAGTCCCGCACATACGCCACAGCCGATACAGAGTGTATTATCTATAACAGCGTGTTTATCTCTGAACGATATAGCCGGACATCCAAACTTCATGCAGCGCTTGCAGCCTCTACACTTATCCGGATTTACACGGAGCGGCTTTTTGGGCTTAACATATTTCAGCAGTACACACGGACGGCGTGAAATAATAACTGAAGGCTCATTTTTTGCAAGTTCTTCTTTTACAGCTTTTTCACATTCTTCAAGATTGTAAGGATCTACAACTCTTACAGAATTAATTCCTACCGAATGGCAAAGACTTTCAAGGTCAACTTTACCTGCCGGATCGCCCTTGATATTCTTTCCTGTTGTCGGATTCTGCTGATGACCCGTCATGCCCGTGATAGAGTTGTCGAGTATGATAACAGTCGAATTCGACTGGTTATAAGCTATATTTATAAGTCCGGTAACGCCGGAATGCATGAATGTAGAATCACCGATAACACAAACAGTTTTTCCTTCTGTTTCGCTGCCGCCCGCCTTGTTGAAACCATGAATACCTGATACGGATGCACCCATGCAAAGAGTCATGTCAAGAGCATTAAGCGGCGGCATAGAACCAAGTGTATAACAGCCGATATCACCAAGTACGGTAATTTTATTCTTTGCCAGAACATAATACATACCTCTGTGAGGACAACCTGCGCACATCATCGGCGGTCTTACCGGAATTTCTGTATCAAGACAGACTTTTTCCTTCGGTTCGATATCAAAAGCTGCTGCTATTGTTTTCTGAGAAAACTCGCCAAGCATTGAGAACTTATCCTTGCCCGAAACATTGACACCTATAGTTTTGCAGTGAGTTTCGATAATCGGGTCGAGTTCCTCAATAACGTAAACCTTGCCCACCTTTTGGGCAAAATCACGGATGAGCTTTACCGGAAGGGGATTTATCATACCAAGTTTGAGTATAGCAACACTGTCACCAAAAACTTCTTTAACATACTGATATGATGTGGAAGAAGTTATGATTCCGAAATCATGGCTGCCGTCACCTTCTTCAACTCTGTTAATCGGAGAAGTTTCAGCGTATTCTGTAAGCTTTGCTGTTCTTTCCTCAACAAACGGATGACGTGCTATAGCATTAGCCGGTGCCATTATATATTTTCTCGGATTTTTTACATATTCCTTTTCAAATTCAACTCTTTCGCCCTTTTCAACAATGCTCTGAGAATGAGCGACACGAGTACACATTTTTATAAATACAGGTGTATCGAACTGTTCTGAAATCTCATATGCTATTTTTGCAAAGTCGAGAGCCTCCTGAGAATCGGACGGCTCAAGCATAGGTACTTTTGCAGCAATGGCATAATGACGTGAATCCTGTTCATTCTGTGAAGAATGCATTCCGGGGTCATCTGCCACACAGATAACCATTCCGGCATTAACACCGGTATATGACATTGTAAACAGTGGGTCTGCTGCGACATTCAAACCAACGTGTTTCATACAGCAGGCACTGCGCTTTCCTCTGAGAGATGCTCCGAATGCTGTTTCTGTTGCTACCTTTTCATTAGGTGCCCACTCACAGTAAGTATCATCAAATTTTGCGAATTCTTCGGTAATTTCCGTACTTGGAGTACCGGGGTAACTTGATATCAGGGAACAGCCGGCCTCATAAAGTCCTCTTGCAAGAGCGGCATTTCCAATCATAAGTTCTTTCATATTTCTACCACCTATCGTAATTACTGATTTCTCAGGTCAACAATTCTCTTTGCCTTACCCTGAAAACGTTCTATTGTTTTCGGAGGAACAAGTGTTACTTTAGTTCTCAGGCCAAGAATAGACTGCATTTTTGCCTCTATAAGTTTTTTCAGGTCAGTCAGTCTCTGATAATTCTCAAGCAGTTCAACATTTGACAGTTCCACTTTAATCTCAAGGCTGTCCCTGAAATGTTCACGGGTAATTATAAGCATATAATGCGGTGCGATATCCTCGATTTGTATAAGGATATTTTCGATCTGTGTCGGGAATACGTTTACACCCTTGATAATGAGCATATCATCAGTTCTGCCCATTGTTTTAGCCATTCTTGCATGAGTTCTTCCGCAGGAACAAGGCTCGTATGTGATTTTTGTGATATCCTTTGTACGATAGCGGAGTACAGGCATACCTCTTCTTGTAAGAGTTGTAACAACAAGTTCGCCGACTTCACCTTCACCAAGACGCTTTCCGGTATCATGGTCAATAATTTCAGGCAGGAAATGATCCTCAGCAAAATGCATACCGTTTCTTGCTTCGCAGTCACCCGAAACACCTGGTCCGCCGAGTTCGGTCATGCCATAGTTGTCAGATACACGTATATTGAAATTAGATTCAATCTGTGATCTCATCGCCGGAGTACACGGTTCTGAACCGAGTATGCCAAGACGCAGAGAATAATCTGATAATGGGTAACCAGCTTCTTTCACTGCTTCTGAAAGGTACAATGCATATGACGGTGTAGCAACAAGACCGGTAACGCCATAATCACGCATCATCATAAGCTGTTTTTCTGTATTTCCGGATGATGCCGGAATAACTGTTGCGCCGATATTTTCAAGTCCGTAATGCAGACCGAGCGCACCGGTAAAAAGACCGTAGCCGAAACTTACCTGAATGATATCTTCTGCCGTAACACCGCCGGCAACAGCTACACGTGCAACAAGATCTGCCCATATTTTAAGATCCTCTTTTGTGTAAACTCCTACAGTAGGTTTTCCGGTAGTTCCAGAAGATGCATGAATACGTACAATATCTTTCATTGGTGCAGCTGCAAGACCAAAGGGATATGTATCACGAAAGTCATCTTTTGTGGTAAAAGGGATATACTCAATGTCCGAAAGTGTTTTGATTTTTGAACCGTCGCCTACTCCTGCCTCTGTAAGACGCTTGTGATACAGCGGAACATTGTCATAACAATACTTGACAGTCTCTTTCAGCCTTTCAAGCTGAATTGCCTCGATTTGTTCTCTTGGAAGAGTCTCAATTTCCTTCTGAAACATCATGTCCATCATTTCCTTTTCTTATTTTTTGTTCTCTTAGTTCTGTTTACATTGGTTTTTTGCACAGGTTTGTTATCCTGCTCGGGTACAGTATCAAAGGATTCTCCTTCGTCCTCATTTATAGACTGTTTTGAAGTTACGACTATCTTGCGGTCGTAACATGAGAATATTTTGTTCACTCTTTCGATATCCTTTGCCGGAGCAATAAGAGTAATTATCGGTGTAATTACAATACCTGCAAGCATAGCCAGCATACCAGCATTGATCGGAGATTTGAAATATTCAAGCACTGCATTGTCAAATTTTGCACCTGTGAGATTGCATACAAATGAACCAACAGAAATTCCGAGTCCGATTACGAAGTTTATCCATACGGCTGATTTCGGAACTCTTTTCATGTAAAGACCATACATAAACGGTGCAAGGAAAGCACCAGCCAATGCACCCCATGATACGCCCATCATCTGAGAAATGAACATAACAGGAGAACTTGCCTGAATAATTGCGATAACAGCAGAAACAGCGATAAAAAATACTATAAGAATACGAATGCTGAGAAGCTTTTTCTTCTCACCCATTCCATTTTTTTTGTAGAAAACAGGCTCGATAAAGTCGATTGTGAGCACAGAACTGGATGTCAGCACAAGGCTTGAAAGAGTACTCATTGAGGCTGAAAGCACAAGAATAACTACAATACCGATAAGTACAGGAGAAAGTTTTTCAAGCATTTGAGGAATAACAGCATCATAACCGCCCTCAGGTTTTACTCCATCCTCGCTCATCTTGCCAAAAAGTCTGCCGAAGCCGCCAAGGAAATAGCATCCGCCGGCAACTATGATTGCAAATACAGTTGAAATTATAGTACCGGTACTGATAGATTTCTCAGACTTGATAGCATAGAATTTCTGCACCATCTGAGGGAGTCCCCATGTACCAAGTGATGTGAGTATCACAACACCGATCAGTGATATCGGGTCGGGTCCGAAGAAAGAAGTATATGCGCCCTTGAATTCAGTTCCGGACGGAAGTTTCGCAGATTCCTGAGAAAGAAGTGCAATAGTTTCATTCATACCGCCGTTTACCTTCATTACAGCAACAATAACAGCAACTATGCCCACAAGCATTATCATACCCTGAATGAAATCGTTTATTGCTGTTGCCATATAACCGCCAATAACAACATAAACACCTGTCAGCAGAGCCATCGCAATAACACAGTAACTATATGGTATTCCGAAAGCCATACCGAATAATCTTGACAAACCATTATACAACGATGCTGTATACGGTATAAGGAATACGAAAATTATAACAGCGGCTGCTATCTGCAAAGATTTTGAATTGTAGCGTTTTTTGAAGAAATCAGGCATAGTAGCCGAATCAAGATGCTGAGTCATTACACGGGTACGTCTGCCGAGAATGTTCCACGCAAGAAGTGAACCAATAAAGGCATTTCCAAGGCCAATCCATGTTGATGCCAGTCCGAAACGCCAACCGAACTGACCGGCATATCCTACAAAGATAACCGCAGAAAAATATGATGTACCAAAAGCAAATGCTGTCAGCCACGGACCTACAGAGCGGTTTCCAAGTACGAAGCCGTTGACATTAGTTGCCTGTTTTCGGCAGTAGATACCTACGCCTATCATAATCGCAAAGAAAACGACCAGAAACAGGACTTTGATGAACATATCCATTCGATTTTCCTCCATTTTTATTCTCTAAAAGAATTTATATTCAAATAATATGTGCTATATTCTTATTGCCGTTTCGGAAAAAACTCCGCTGCGGTTATACAACACATAATATTTCAGAAAGTAAAGAGGCAGGAATCATGGTTATTGATTTTCATACGCACGTCTACCCCGAAAAAATAGCTGCCAGAACCATCGCAGCACTTGAAAAAGCTGCACCGATAGCTCATGCGTTCACCGAAGGCACGACAGCAGCACTTCTTGACAGCATGAAAACAGCAGGAATTAACAAATCCGTCATACTTCCTGTAGCTACAAGAAAAGGACAATTTGATTCTATTACAAGTTACGCAATGAATATCAACAAAACCTGCGAAAACCTGATTTCTTTCGGCGGCATACATCCTGACGATGATGACATTGCCGGAAAACTGCTTTACCTGAAAGAAAACGATTTCAAAGGAGTAAAAATACACCCTGATTATACGGGAATTTTTATTGATGATGAAAGATATGTCAAAATTATCACTGAATGTGCCCGACTCGGACTTAAAATAGTGACTCACGCCGGAGCTGATCCGGCATTTGATGTCATACACTGCCCACCCGAAAAAGGAAGAAAAGTTCTCGACAGCGTAAGCACAAAAACAGGCATCAAAGAACCGTTTCTGATATTTGCCCACCTTGGGGGAATATATGTTCATAAAGATGTTGAAAAATATCTGCTCGGAACAAACTGTTACATAGACATAAGCTGTTCCTTTTCATCTCTAAGCAGTTTTTGCGACACAACAGATGAAGATGTAACAAATGTTATCAAAAAACATGGTGCTGACAAAATACTTTTCGCCACAGACAGTCCATGGAATGAACAAAAAGCTTATCTTGAACATTTCAAGACTCTAAGCGGAATTACAGACAATGAAAAAGAAATGATACTGCACCGCAACGCCGAAAAACTGCTGTTATAATAACAAAAAATCAATAAAATTAGTAAATATTATACAAAATGCCTATTCATTATAAATCTTTGAAAAAGAAATGTCAATACTTTAAAGGGATAAAGTATCGGAAATTTTGTAAAAATATGTATTTCAAAAAACGGTTCACCACACTTTCATGCGGTGAACCGTTTTTTATGCTGCGTAACGATCAATAACAGCGTCTACGCAGAATGTCTTAAGAGTATTTCCGTCCTTATCCGTGATCTTACAATCATTGTCATAGCTGAAAACAGCTTCTTCGCCCTCATCATGAAACACATTACCCGGACGGAAAAAATACTGAAAGCCGTTTGAATCCTTTGCTGATACGTAATATCTGAGTATTCCTTTTCCTCCGATATTATCATTCAGGTGATAAGTATATGTTTCTCCGTCCTTCTGTACACCGGTGTCCTTCATAAGATCAACCGTTCTGACCGCCTTTCCGTCATTTTCAAATACCAAATTCATCTCGGTAAATTTATCATTGCTGTCAGACTTTGAAGCATAAGAGATAACTTTTACGGTCGTCTCGACATTATTGCCGTTTATTGCTGTATCTGTATCGGAAAGCTCTGCAAAAGGCAGGCACTCTGTCCAAATATCATCACTGACAGCACCCACACCTTCAACCGGATTCCATACATTAGGTTCATCACTGAGAAACTCACTGAATTTTTCACCGTCAGACTCGAACGTAAGAATACCTGTAGGATATTCCTTGAATACACTTGTCTGAACCGTACCGGTATAATTACCTTCTTTATCCTGTACAAGCTGTGTTTTGCTGTCGCCGATGCGGAATGTAAGCTTATCCTCTTTGCCAAGAGTAAGATCGGTTATTACCGTAACTTTCAGATCAACTGTTTTTGTATCATTATGAACGGTACCTGCTTCAAAGCTGTATTCCCTTGCAACAGACTTCTTATTATTCTCTATTGTGTCCGAAATATTCATCTGAAAAAGACTCGCCGTTGATGAATAAATGTCGCCGGCTATTTTAGCCGTAAGACTTACACTAAGGAACATCATAACATACGCTGCGATACAAATAATAACGCCGACAGTTACGGCAATTACACCCGGAGATACGATAACCGGTCCTTGGTTCTTCTCACCGCTGAGGATCTTCCTGTTAATATAAAATTTATAAACAAAGTAATAAATGACGAAAAAGAGAACAGCTGCTGCTAAAACTACGCCTGTAACCGAAAGAATCTGATAAAAAACATCCATTGTGTACTCCATAATGATACCTCCTCAAATACCGAAAAATTTTTTGAATTTTGAATAATAATTTCGTGTAACATCGACCTTTTCACCGTTTGCCATTTTTAGTATGAACTTCATATGGAATGTCGGGAATATCTGTCTGATACGGTCGGCTCTGATTATAACCGAATTGCTTACCCGCAGGAATTTCTCCGGATCAAGCATATTAATAAGCTGATACAAGGGCTCTGATGTCTTATAACCATTGTCTGCGGTACTGACCTCTATTGAGTGACCGTAGCTTGCGATAGTAACTATATCCTCAACAGAGATAACAACCTTTGTTCCTTTGTCGTCACGGACTGTAATGTGTCCTGGAAATCTGCTTTCCTGTGTCAGCAGAAATTCCGATTCGTCATCCGTTTCAATACCATGCTCCTCAAGAAATTTTCTGACTTCTTCATAGCTTTCATCACTGACGGACAGTCTTATCTTCAAGTAATCACCTTCTTCAGCTTTTACGGTACGAAAACCAGGCCTTGTTCCGTACTTTTTTCCTCTGAAATTTCATTGAGCTTATTATAATACAGAAAAAAACGGCTTTCAACACCTTTTGCATACTCTGCACTGTTTCATGCATAGATTGCACTGAAGAACATTTTTTCGTACAGAACAGTATTTTTACCGTTGTGTACAAGCATATATTGTAGTATAATAAACTATATAACCGGAGAAAGGAAGACTTCATATGAAAAAAAACAAATACAAAACATTTTCTGAAATGCAGATAAATGAGTCTCAAGTACGCCCTGTTCTCGTTTCTACGATAAATGAAAATATATCAAAAAATGGAAAACCGTTTCTTAAAATAACTCTAAAGGATGGTCAGTCCGAACAGACAGCGCTCATGTTTGACATTTCCGCTGCTCAGCTCGCTGATATGGGAATTAAAAAGGATTCAATTGCTGATGTTGATATTTCAGTAAGCGAATATCAGGGCGCAAGAAATTACAAGATAAAAGATATCTGGCTCACAAAAGACAACGATGTAAACATTAAAGATTTTATACGTATGCCGCCTGTCGATCAGAATGTTATGTATCAGGAAATATGTCAACTTATCAAAAATTCCGCCAATGATTATAACGGAAAATATACCCCCCTCTCCGATCTTGCAATTGAAATACTGGAACACTATAAAGAAAGATACATGAATTCCTCAGCGGCTGTTTCAATGCACCACAACATACGTGGAGGTCTGCTGTATCATTCATACCGTATGATAAAATCCGCTGATGCATTATGTGGAGTTTATTCCATACTCGACAAAGAGCTTATGATGTGCGGAACCGCTTTGCACGATATCGGCAAATTATGGGAATATGACACTTCATTCTCAGGAAGTGCAGAATTTACTCCAAGCGGAATTTTGTTCGGTCACTTGTACCTCGGTGCATCGCTCATTAAAAAGTTTACCGACGGAAAGAACTATAATAAAGAAAAAGTACAGATGCTCATCCATATGATACTTTCTCACCACGGTCTGCATGAATGGGGTACCGTAACCTGTCCATCAACTCCGGAAGCGTTCGCACTTCACTATATTGACAATATTGATGCAAAAATCTATACCTGTGAAGATTACTTCGAGAATATGAGCAGCGGAACTATAACCGATAAAAAGCCATTTGGTCTCGAAAACAGATTGTATAAATCTAAGCTTTTTGATTCAGAATAATTTTTGTTCTATGCATGAAAAATTCCTCCGTGCCCTAAAACATGGAGGAATTTTCTAAATTTTAAAAAATTTTCAAATTTCTATTGCATTTTCTGAAATTATGTGTTATTATGTTAAGGCAGTCCGATGATGACAGTGTGCGCCGGTAGCTCAGCCGGATAGAGTGACTGGCTACGAACCAGTAGGTCGGGGGTTCGAGTCCCTCCCGGCGCGCTAAACTAATGTATGGTTTTAGCATGAGGC
>CACXGC010000129.1 GCA_902767155.1 uncultured Ruminococcus sp.
CCATATCTCCGAACATGATCGAAAAAACGATATCATTTCTTGGCGGATAATCTTCTCTGAAAGGAAAATCCATCTGCATCACCGTCCATATGTCTCACTATTTACATCATATAACTTTATGATACTGACTGTCAAGGATATAAAAGCAAAAGGCCGCCGCATAGGACTTTGCAGCAGCCTTAGTTGTTATTCTACATTTGCAAGGAGTTTGTCTCCGTTTTCAAGGGCTGCGATGCCTGTTCTTGCCATTTCGAGAATACCGAACTCCTTGACTTCGGATACCAATGTATCAATTTCTGTAGGAGTTCCGCTTGCACGGAATGTCATCGAATGATTTCCGAGGTTGACAAGTGATGCATGATATTTTGATGTTACAGCGAGAATATCATTATTGTCATGTTCGGCGGTGCTTATTTTGATGAGAATAAGTTCTGATGCAACGGATGCATCTTCCGGAAGAACCTCTGCTTTTTTGACGTCAACGATTTTCATCATCTGGCTGATAAACTGGTCAACCTGATTATCATCACCGTTTATACGTATTGTCATTCTGGAATAGCCTTCAATACCGGCAGGGCTGACGGTAAGGCTGTCAATGTTGAAACCTCTTCTTGAAATAAGGCTGGTAACTCTGAGAAGTACACCCGGATGGTTATGAACTAAAAGTCCGATGATCTGTTTATTGTCCATTTTTATCACTCCATTTTTGTAATCATTTCGTCAACTGTTTTTCCCGGAGGAATCATCGGCAGAACATTCTCGTCTGGAGAAATGCGGCAATCTATCACTACCGGTTTTGTAGTGCTGAAAGCTTCTGCAAGTACTTCTTCCGCATCATCGTCATTATGGATTCTCATTCCTTTTACTCCGAATGCTTCTGCAAGTTTGGCAAAATCAGTTTTTCTGTGGGGGTCTGTCTGAGAAAAGCGTCTTCCGTAGAATAATTTCTGCCACTGTCTTACCATGCCGAGTACAGTGTTATTCAATACGATGACTGTGATTGGAAGGTCATAGGAGCAGACAGTTGCAAGTTCATTCAGGTTCATATGGAAACTGCCGTCACCTGTGAACAAAACGACCCTTCTGTCAGGATGTGCTACAGCCGAACCGATAGCTGCGCCAAGTCCATAGCCCATTGTGCCGAGACCGCCGGATGTACACCATGTTCTGGGCTGTTCAAAGCGGTATTTCTGAGAGACCCACATCTGATGCTGACCGACATCTGTAACGATTATGTCAGTATCTTTTGTGAGTTTGCGTACAGCTTCGATAACATGATAGGGGTGAGCATAATCATCAGATTTGGGAGTTTCCGTTACTTTGCCCATTTTGCCCCATTCTGCAACCTGATTTATCCATTCATCACGAGTAGTTTTTTCGACAGCTTCTGTGAGAGTGGCAAGAGTATCTTTCAGATCGCCGAGAATATATGCATCTATTTTGACGTTTTTATTTATTTCAGCTCTGTCTATATCAAGCTGGATAATTTTTGCATCCTTGCCGAATTTATTTCTGTCGCCCGCAACACGATCAGAAAATCTTGCGCCGATTGTAAGAATAAGGTCACAATTATCTGTAGCCTTACCGGTTTCATATCCGCCGTGCATACCGATTGTTCCCATAAACAGACGGTGTGACGAGGGGAATCCGCCAAGACCCATAACAGAAGTTGCTACAGGACAGTCTATTTTTTCGGCAAATTCAAGCAGTTGTTTTTCTGCATCGGCACTTACAACACCGCCGCCCATGTATATCATGGGGCGTTTTGACTGTGCTATAAGTTTTGCGGCTTCTGCGAAATCTTCGGAAGAAGAGAGTGTGGGGTTGATAATCGGTTCAGGTTTCACCGGTTCATATTCCCATACTGCACCGGTGACATCTTTCGGAATATCAATCAGTACAGGACCTTTTCTGCCGCTCATTGCAATACGGAATGCCTTGCGGATAACATTTGCAAGATCAGCAACATTTTTTACTATGAAGTTGTGTTTTGTTATAGGCATTGAAATACCACAGATATCGACTTCCTGAAAGCTGTCACGAGCCAAAAGGTCATTTGTTACATTTCCGGTGATAGCCACAAGCGGAATAGAGTCCATATAAGCAGTAGCGATACCTGTTATAAGATTTGTAGCGCCGGGACCTGATGTAGCTATAACAACGCCGCATTTACCTGTAGTACGTGCATAGCCGTCAGCAGCATGGGCAGCACCTTGTTCGTGGGCGGAAAGGATATGTGTTATTCTGTCGCTGTATTTATACAGTGCGTCATAGATATTAAGGACTGCACCGCCGGGATATCCGAATACGGTGTCAACTCCTTGTTCAAGCAGACATTCTGCAATAATTTCCGAACCATTCAATTTCATTTCAAAATACTCCTTTTATTCTCAGATCTTTATTTATGTATTGACTGTGCATTGAAACTGTCTGTCGAATTACGGCAGACATTGACAGCCTGTGGTCAGAGTGTTTTTTGCTGACCCGATTTTTTTTCCTTGTTGTAGAAATACTGGATAACGCTTTTTCTTGTTACGATACCTATGAACATATTTCTGTCGTCGATAACAGGAACAAAATTCTGATCCATTACTCTTAACAGCAGAGCATCCATTGTTGTATTTGTTTTTACAGGACGGTTGCGTTCCTCGTTGACGATATCAATTACATGGTAGCTTTCTATCTGGCTTTCAGATTCTCTTTTATGTTCAAGAATATGGCGGAGAAAATCCCCCTCGCTTATAGTACCTATATATTCGCCGTTGTCATCAATGACAGGTATAGCGGAAAAACCGCCTGACCTCATTTTTTCGAGTCCTTGATGTATGGTATCGGTCTTGACAAGATAGGTCACAGTTGCTTTTGGCTTGAGAAGATAGAATAAATTCAAATAATCCACTCCTTTCTGTATGTTATGCACAAACTGCAAATCCCTATCTATTATAACAGATTCTACTGCAAATAGATAGGGATTTTTGAAAATATTTTTAAATTCTTTAACAGAGTGGGGAATTATTTTCTGGAAGAGACTATTTGTATTTACTGCTGAATTTTGCGGTAAGCGATTTTGCCGTAAAGCATGGAAACAGCAATAAATGCTGCTACGCCTGTTTCGACTTCGATAGGATAAAGCATAATCAGATTTTCGGGTATGATAAACGGAAGTACTGCCAGAGCGGCTGCCGGAGGGAAAAGTTTTTTCATAGCTGACAGCAGAATTACAGCGGCGGTCACTGACAGAAGTACTCCGACAGTGAGAGGTGTAACTTTCCATGGCATTTTCGGGCAGACGAAAGCACCAAGTGCAAGAGCTGCTATTTCCGGAAAAATTATTTCCTTTTCTCCCACAATTTCTGCCGTCATTACCATTAATACGGCTGTGAGTACAGCGGCTGAGGAACAAATAAGGAATTGTGACTTTTTTAAAATTTTTCTCCAAGAAAAAACCGCACTCCCAAAATGAAAGTGCGGCGATTCTATCAAAGTTCGGCGATAACTTCAACTTCGCAGAGAACATTCTTTGGAAGTGTCTTTACAGCAACACATGAACGAGCCGGCTTGCCTGTGAAATAGTTTCCGTAGATTTCGTTGAATTTTCCGAAATCATTCATATCTGCGAGGAAACATACGGTTTTGACAGCTTTTTCGAGTGAAGAGCCTGCTTCTTCAAGTACTGCTTTGAGGTTTTTCATAACCTGCTCAGTCTGACCCTCGATAGTGTCAGCCTCAACATTTCCGGTAGCGGGATTTATAGCAATCTGTCCGGAGGTGAAAACAAAGCCGTTAGCTTTTACAGCCTGTGAATATGGACCGATTGCATCAGGTGCATTTTTTGTGTAAACTTTTTCTGACATGATTATCATTTCCTTTCGTTTATGCTGAAAACCGGCAGCACAAAAATTTCGTGCGCAGTTTTGCAGATTTGGTATTATTCAGGGGTTAAGTCCCACTTCAAAAATAAGCAAGTCGTCGCTTTTCCATGAAAGATATCGTCCGACATAACCTATGTCACGAAGCAGTGAATTTACATTATCAGGGGCGTCGACAAAATCCTGTGGATCTTCAAAACGAAGCTCAATCATATTGCCCCCGTTTGTAAGCTGTTCTTTGACAGCAATCTCAAGCTGTGCGCTGTCTCCGGAAGAAATATACCAGCCTTTTTTTCTGAAATAGTTATCCCCGACAATGCCCTTAGTTGGAACATTGATTTTGACATCTTTCGGTTCATGTTCCGAAAGGCTTTCCATTTCGTATTTTTTCAGTCCGAAATGGTCATGGAGAATATAGGGGTTGCCGTCAGCGTCATATGAGCCGATATCATCCCATGTTGTGTCGATATAACATTCATCTGTCTGGAATCCGGGCATAACATTCCATATATGTGTGTCGGAAGATATTTCCGAACACGGCATATTCAGTCTTTTTGCTATATAGCTCATGGAATACGTGTATCCCTGACACACTGCGACGTGTTCGCCGAGAGCGCCGTAAATATCGTGACAATGAACTGTTTCGCTGTCCTTATTGTATGTAACACGGCGAACCAGTTCGTCATGTACTATCAATATTTTATTCCAGTCGTCAGTTCCTGATGGGATAAGGGAGATGATATCTTTGACTTCTGCGTCGATTTTCTGCTGCATGACCTTATTTTCTGCCGCATCGGGCTTGTACTTAAAGATGTAAGTTTTTTCGTCGCTGCCTTCGTATGAGGAGATACTGAAACTGTCAACCCAGAAAAGTTCCATGCATACATCTTCCCATTCAAGATTTTTATCTTTGCCGACAATAACGACTTTATCTTCAAGATCACTTACATATGCCGCCATTTCATCGAATGAAGACTGCGGATCGGAATTGTCCCAGTATACTACAGGATTTCCTTCCGAATTTCTCTGACAGGTAATGATAGAATAGGAACTTTGTTCCGGACTGCTCTGTGATACCAAAGAAGTCTGTCCGCTGCTTTGTGATACGACAGATGTTTGTCCATTGCCTGTCGATGTGACAGAATTTTGTCCGTAGCTGCTGTTCTGTACGGGAGCTTGTTTTTCGTTCGTGTCGGACGGGTTCATATTTAAGAAGTAGAATCCTCCGGCAGCAACTCCAATAAGAACAAAGAGTACTGTCACCAAATTCAGAACGGCATTATTCTGGTTTCTCATAATTCATCTCCCCTGACATATTTATTTACTCTTGCAGACCGCAAGAAAGAATATGAGGCAAATGTTTTATAATCGGCTATTATCCTTGTACAATACGGTAGCCTTTTTTCATGAGTTCTTCCTTTATTTTCTGGATATGCTCATGGTTTCTTGTTTCGAGAGACAAACGCAGGTAGCATGAATTTATATCAGTATTGAGGTCGGCTCTGTCGTGGCTTACTGCAACAACATTTGCGCCGAGTTTAGAAATTACTCTTGCTACGGTTGTAAGTTCGCCGGGCTTGTCGGTCAGTGCAATGGTAAACTCTGCAAGTCTGCCTGTTTTCTGCAAGCCACGGTCAATAACTCTTGAAAGTATTGTAACGTCTATATTACCGCCTGATACGAGGCAGCAAACTTTCTTTCCTTTGACAGGGAATTTATTGAACAGTGCTGCTGCGACTGAAACAGCGCCTGCACCTTCGGAAATAAGTTTCTGTTTTTCGATAAGTGTAAGTATTGCTGTAGCGAGTTCATCATCGGTAACAGTAATAATTTCGTCAACATATTTGTTGCAAAGGTCGAAAGTAAGTTCGCCAGGAGTTTTTACTGCGATACCGTCAGCAAATGTATTGACGGAAGGCAGAGTTTCTACTTCACCGTGAGCTATTGAGAGATACATTGACGGTGCGCCGGCAGACTGAACGCCGTAAACCTTGACATTCGGGTTAAGTGATTTGATAGCATAAGCGACACCGCTTATAAGACCGCCGCCGCCTATAGGAACGATTACTGCATCAACATCAGGAAGCTGATTCAGAATTTCAAGACCGATAGTACCCTGTCCGGCGATAACAAGTTCATCGTCAAACGGATGTATAAATGTTGCGCCTGTTTCTTTCTGCAATTCTACAGATTTGTCGTGTGCGTCGTCATAAGTACCTTCCACGAGTACGACTTCTGCGCCGTAGCTTTTAGTAGCTTCAACTTTTGATATAGGTGCAGAGTTTGGCATACAAATGGTAGATTTTATGCCGAATTTCTGTGCGGCACGAGCCACGCCCTGAGCATGGTTTCCTGCACTGCAGGCGATAACGCCCTTTTCTCTTTCCTCTTCCGTAAGCTGAGAGATCTTATAATAAGCACCTCTTGCCTTGAAAGCGCCTGTGATCTGCAAATTTTCCGTTTTGAGATACAATTCGCAGTCCGTGTCGATATTTGTTGCTTTTATCATATCGGTGGGACGAATCACGTCTTTCAGCACATATGATGCATGATAGATCTTGTCTAATGTCAGCATTTTAAATTTCCCCTTATAAAAAAACTTTACTCTAATAAAATACTGCTTTTTCCCTGAAAAGTCAAGTATTATACCCTAATCCGTGAAACTAAAAATCTCATATTCCGGAAATGTTACAATTATGCGGCGCAGACGTTGTAATTCCTGATTGTTTTGTAGTATAATAGATGTGTTGACGGGAGTGATATTTGTGATAACCATTGATTTAGTAACAGGCTTTCTTGGAGCAGGGAAAACTACTTTTATAAAAAAATATGCGGCTTATTTAGCGGAATCTGGTGCTCGTGTCGGAATACTGGAAAATGATTACGGAGCTGTAAATGTTGATGTTATGCTGCTTGAGGAACTGGAAAAAATCGGCTGCGGTCTGGAAACAGTTGCAGGAGCTTGTGACCGTGACTGTCACGTGAGACGTTTCAAAACAAAGCTGATAGCACTTGCAATGAGCGGCTATGACAGAGTAATTGTTGAGCCGTCGGGTATTTTCGACACGGACGAATTTTTTGATTCGCTGCACGAAGAACCGCTTGACAGATGGTATAATACAGGCAGTGTTATTACAATTGCCGATGCCGGTGCAGATGAGAAATTTTCTGAGAAATTTGAGTATATTTTCGGTTCGGAGTGTGCTGCTGCCGGAACTATCATTTTGAGCCGCACACAGGATGTTTCCGAGGACATGGCACGTAAAACCGTAAAGCACATAGAACAGTCTGTTCAGTCTATCGGCTGCCGCAGAAACGTAACCGACTGTATTATCCGTAAAAACTGGGACGACCTCACACAGCAGGATATGCAGAAAATTTCACAGAGCGGTTATTTCCCGGCGGACTTTATCAAAAAATATCATGATATCAGCGGATGCAGTTCTCTTTACTTCATGAACAGCGGACTTTTCGCAATGCAAATTTGTGATATATCTAAGAAAATATTTTCTGACGATTCCTGTGGAAATGTTTTCCGTATAAAAGGCTTTATTACGGAAAACAGCGAATGGTACGAACTCAATGATACAAAATCTTCGCACAGTCTGAAACCGATAGGAAAAGGGCAGGAAATAATCATCGTCATCGGAGAAAATCTAAATAAAGCGGAAATTAACCGCTGCTTCGGGGAGGTATGAAAATGAAAAATATTCTCATTACTGCCGGAGGAACATCAGAACCTATTGACGGAATCCGCAGTATTACCAATACAGGAACAGGAAAGCTTGGCAGCCTGATAGCAGACTGTCTTGCAAAATCAGAACAGACGGGAAAAGTTTTCTATATCCATGCTGTAAACGCTGTTCTGCCACAAAGCGAAAAAGTAAAACTTATTCCTGTACAATCAACAGATGATTTGGAAAAAGCTGTCAGAAAACTTTGCTCAGAAGAAAAAATTGATGTTGTAATACACAGCATGGCGGTCAGTGATTATACTGTACGTGCGGTTGTTGATGCGGAAACGCTTGAACGCTCGGGAAAATCAAACGTTCTTGAAGTTTTTGACAATGAGGATTTTCGCCGCAGATATCATAAACTTCCGTCATCAATGAAGAACCCTGTTATTTTATTGAAACAGACACCAAAAATTCTGCCTATGTTACGTGAATTGCTGCCTGATGCGATAATTGTCGGGTTCAAGCTGCTCGATAATGTGTCACATGAGGAACTTATAGAAACAGCTCACCGCCTTCTCGTGAATAATAAATGCGACTATGTTCTTGCAAACGATTATCAGACAGTCAAAGCCGGAAATCACGAGGGTTTTTTGATTGATGCAGAAAAAAATGAACGCCGCAGTATCGGAAAACAGGCAATTGCCGAATGTATTTCCGAAACAGTTCTTTCGGAGGGAAAAATATGAAAAATGTTCTTCTTGGTATAACAGGCAGTATAGCCGCTTATAAGGCTGCTGATATTGCCAATATTCTGACAAAAGAGGGTAATTCTGTATACACGGTCATGACAAAGGCGGCAACAAAGTTTATTACTCCGCTGACATTGCAGACATTGACCAAAAATAAAGTGTATACAGATATGTTTGACGAAAGTGACCCGTCTGTTGTTGCACATATTGCTCTTGCGGAAAAAGCAGATATTGCTGTTATTGCGCCGGCAAGTGCAAATTTTCTTGCAAAAGCTGCTGCCGGAATCGCTGACGATATGCTTACTACAACATTTTTAGCATTGCAGGATAAACCTATACTTATTTGTCCGGCAATGAATACGCATATGTACGAAAATCCGGTGACTCAAAGAAATATCCGTATTTTGAAAGAACTCGGATATCATTTTGCAGAACCACGCAGTGCAAGGCTTGCCTGCGGTACTGTCGGACAAGGTGCTCTTGCGGAAACTGATGTTATACTTGACATGGTAAGAAATCTTCTGAAAATAGCTGACGGGAATGAATAATTTCCCCTGAACCGTGTGATAATATAATTGTCGGCGCTGAAAAAAACGGTGCCGCAGAATGCATTATTACAGGGAGTTTTGCATTATGACAGAAAAAGAACTTTTATATGTAGAAGATGCGCTTGGTCATGAGAAATATTTTCAGTCTCAGTGCTGTGAAACGGTAAGCCGTATGCAGGACAGCGAACTGAAAAGTTTTGCCCAGCAGATCGAACAGCAGCACAAAACTATCTTTCAGAATTTCTATCATCTGCTTTAACAGGAGGAAACAACGATGAACGACAGAGATCTTATGGAAAATATGCTTCTTCTTGAAAAGGGTGTTTGTGACCTTTATATGCATGGCGCAATTGAGTCATCAAGTGCTGATGTCCACCGCACGTTTTCCGATTCGCTGAATACAGCGCTCGATATTCAGGAACAAATTCACAACAAAATGGAACAAAAAGGCTGGTGTCAGGTGCAGCAGGCAGATCAGAGTAAAATGAATTCTGTCAAAACAAAATACAGTTCAAATTCTGCACAATGATATCTCTATGCTCCGGAACTGCGGTCGATTTTTTCGGCTGCGATTCCGGAAATTTTTTTGTTTAAAATATTTCTTGTTGCGGTAAATGTTATCGGATATAATTCTCTAAAGTAAATAAAAATCCGCTGTGTTGTATTAAACTAAAAGGGAAGGGCATTGTGCTTTAAATTTTTACGAAAGAGGGAATGTTTATGGCAAAATTGAAAAAAGGTTTCCGTAAAGCTACCGCTGTTTTTATGTCATCACTTTTTGCTGTGTCGGCTTTATCAACAGGAATGGCAATGTCAGCAAGTGCTGTCAGCTACAGCGAAATGTCGGCTCTTGACCAGTATGCCTACAGCGGAAACGATCTCGGCGCTAATTACTCGAAATCTTCCACTACATTCAAAGTGTGGGCACCAACAGCCTCAAACGTTAAACTGAAACGCTACAAAACAGGCAGCGACAGTGAAAGCGGTGCGGCAGTAATCGGAACAACCGATATGACAAAAGGCAGTCAGGGTATATGGTCTGCTACGGTAAGCGGTGATCTTGCAGGAACGTATTACACCTACCTCGTAACAGTGAACGGTACAACAAAAGAAACAGTTGATATCTACGCAAAATCTACAGGTGTAAACGGTATGAGAGGTATGGTTATCGACCTTGATGCAACAGACCCTGACGGATGGGATAATGATACCCGTGTTTCGTGCAAAAATCAAACTGATGCAGTGATATGGGAAGCTCATGTACGTGACTTTTCGGCATCGTCGGATTCCGGTATGAAAAACAAGGGAAAGTATCTCGCTTTCACCGAAACAGGAACTACTGTAAACAATGACGGCATACATCCTACAGGTATTGATTATCTTGAAGACCTTGGCGTTACTCATGTGCATCTTCTGCCGGTTTACGACTATGGCAGTGTGGACGAAACAAAACTTAATACTGACCAGTTCAACTGGGGTTATGACCCGATGAACTACAATACACCGGAAGGTTCATATTCTACTGACCCGTATCACGGTGAGGTTCGTGTAAAAGAATTCAAACAGATGGTTCAGTCTTTGCACAAGAAAAATATCGGTGTTGTTATGGACGTTGTTTATAACCATACTTACGCCGGTAATTCAAATATCAACGACTGGTTCAACTACACTGTTCCGGACTACTACTATCGTCAGAATTCAAAGGGAACTTTCTCGAATGCATCAGGCTGCGGCAATGAAACAGCAAGCGACCGTGCAATGTATCAGAAATTCATGGTCGATTCTCTGAAATACTGGGCAACGGAATATCATCTTGACGGTTTCCGTTTTGACCTTATGGGCATACATGACACTGATACCATGAATCTCATAAGAGCTGAACTCGATAAAATAAACCCTGATATACTCATCTACGGCGAACCGTGGACGGCTGAGGCAACACCTTGCCCAAAAACAACTGCTGTTCAGGGCAATATGAAATACGTTTCCGAAGAAGTAGCCGCTTTTAATGATAAAGTCAGAGACGCTATCAAGGGAAGCTGTTTCAATGCTACAGATAAGGGCTTTATACAGGGTGCAGGCTATGAAGAAGCTCTCAAGGGCGGTATTCAGGCAAGTTCAACAACTATGTCAGGTGACAGTAAGTGGTCAAAACAGCCTTCACAGACCGTTACTTACACATCTGCTCATGATAACTACACACTTTATGACAAGCTTGTGAAATCATGCGGCGGCAGTTTCGGTCAGAGACGTGACGACCTTGTTCAGATGAACAAAATGGCAGGCGGTATAATCCTTACTTCACAGGGTATGTCTTTCTGGCAGGCAGGCGAAGAATTTGCACGTTCCAAGGGCGGAGACGAAAACAGTTATAAATCCGCTACATCAGTCAACCAGCTTACATGGCAGAACACAATAACATACTCTGATATCGTTTCATACTACAAGGGTCTTATCGAAATCAGAAAAGCTTATGCGCCTTTCCGTGACCCGACAAATACAAGCAACGGCACAATATATTTCTCATGGGGTACAAACTGTCCTTCAAATGTGGTAGCGTTCACAATGTATAACAAGAATTCTACCGGAAACGAATGGAATTACGCTGCTGTTATACATAACGCAAACAGTGTCGCTAAACAGGTTACACTGATGACTTATGACGATAAAGTCCTTCCGTCACAGTGGGTTATCGTTGCAGACGGTACTAATGCGGGCGTTACTTCCCTCGGTACTACAGGAAGTATTGTTACTGTTCCGGCACGTTCAACTATGGTGCTTATTGACAAAACAAGCTTTGACAATACCGTCCTCTCAAAGAAGGGTACAGTCACTGTAAATCATGTTATCAAAGATACCGGCGCAGTTTACAAGACTGAAACTCTTACAGGCGAGGAAGGTGCTTCCTATTCAACATCTTCACTCAGCGAAATGCTCAACAAGGGTTACAAGCTTTCTTCAACTTCCGGCAGCACAAGCGGAGTATTCTCATCTTCTCCGATAACTGTCACATATTACTACGAACTCGATACAAGCAAGTACAGCACGGTTACTGTAAAGTACGTTGACAAATCAACACAAAAGGAAATTTCATCCGCTGATATATTTACAGGCATGATCGGCGATTCATATTCGTTTACAGCTAAGTCTGTTTCGGGCTATGAGCTTGCCGAATCATCATCTTCCGTTATCACAGGCAAATATGCCTCGACAAACACAACAGTAACTTTCTTCTATGATGTTGCAGAAGTTCAGGGACTCAAGATACACTACTATAATTCCAATTCATGGTCAACTGTATGTATGTATGTCTACAGCGGTTCAGGCTCAAGCGCAAAACTGTATTCAGGTGCATGGCCGGGTACAAAGATGACAAGCGACGGCAACAACTGGTACAGCGGAACTGTTGACGGTGCAGAGTCTGCTCTGTTTATCGCAAATAATAACAACAACGGTTCTCAGGACCCGAGCGGTGTCGGCTCAACCGGCTACAGCGTCAGCGGTGAAGTCTGGGTTAAAAACGGTAAAGTTTATCAAACAGGCAAGGTAACAGTAAACTATGTTTCTACGGACGGAAAAGTGCTTGGTAATGAAGTTATGACCGGTATCGCAGACGGCACAACTTCATATACTACAAGTCCGAAGACTTTTGAAGGCTATACTTTGAAGGAAACACCTCAGAATGCAAGCGGCGTTTACACTTCTTCAGCCATAACTGTTACTTATACCTATCAGTCATCAGTTGCCGAACTTGTAAATAACTCGACAATTGCTTCCACAAATTTTGAGATGGATGACGGTACAACTATAACAGCATCTGCAAGCGGCGGAACAGCTCCGTATAAGTATGCTTTGTACACAAGTATCGACGGCTCAAGCTGGACAAAAATACAGGATTACACCACTATCAGCAAGGCTATTACTTTCAAACCTACATCAACCAACATACAGTATGTGAAAGTTTCTGCAAAGGACAGCAACGGTACTGTTGAGGATAAAATACTCGGTCCGCTTACAATCACCATATCCGGACTTCCGCTCCAGAATAATTCTTCGCTGGAATCAGACAGCATTACACTTGGTCAGACTGTAACAATAAAAGGTGCAGCGAAGGGTTATGCAACGCCTTTCAGGTATGCTTATTACTACAAGAAATCTACGTCATCTTCTTGGACAACCATAGGTTCGGGATTCACAACAAATACAACAGCAACATTTAAACCCGGTTCAGCCGTTGATTACGATGTAAAAGTCAAGGTTAGCGACAGCAACGGCAGAATTGTTGCAAAGGCTCTGAAAGTATACGTTCATCCCGTTCAGGCACAGGCTCTCGAAAATAATTCCAAACTCAGCTCAACATCTGTTGCAAAGGGTGAAAAAGTTACCATCACAGGCAAGGCAAGCGGCGGAACATCACCATATACTTATACGTATCAGTATAAGAAAGCATCTTCGTCCACATGGACAACTATCGGTGATAAATATACAGATACAACTTCCGCTTCGTTTAAACCCGGTTCAGGTGTTCCGTATGTTGTACGTGTTATCGTAAAGGATAAGGCGGGAAAAACTGCAAAGAAAGATATTGACCTGAATGTTTCATCGGTAAGTGTTCTTGTCAATTCTTCAAAGATTGTTGTGGGCTCTAACACATACGATAATTCTGAGGTAATAACTTCAAATGTCGGCGACAAGATAACTCTCAAAGCTAAAGCATCAGGCGGTACAGGCGGTTATACTTATGCGCTCATGTACAAGAAAGCGTCAAGTTCCACATGGACAAAAATCGGCACAAAGTACGGCACTGAATCAACAGGTTCATTTACACCGAAATCCATAACTGTCTATGACATTATGATAAATGTCAAGGACAGCAACGGTACAGTGAAATCGCTGAGCTATAAGCTTGATGTATGCAAGAGCGGAACTCTTCCTGTCAACAAATCATACGTTTCCGCAACAAAAGTAAAAGTTGGCACTAAAGTTGTTATGACAGGCAAGGCAGAAGGCGGCGAAAAACCGTACAGCTATGCTTTCTACTACAATAAGAGCGGAAGCAACAAATGGACAATAGCCGGAAATGAATTTGAAACATCAAATACAGCCTCTTTCACTCCGCAAACAAAAACAACTTACAACATCAGAATAGCTGTTATAGATGCAAACTACAATTATGCTGAAAAATCATTCGCAGTCGTTGTCGAGTAAGTTATCTACAGCATGATACTAAAAAATTCCGGATGGTCTTAGGACTGTCCGGTTTTTTTGTTTGCCTGATATCATTCTTATGTGAGATTCTGAAAAAAATAAAAAAATCTAAAATACATATGGTAAATACAGGTCAATATATGTTATAATTATGCTGTATTTGAAAATTTCCGGAGATTGGGGCGATTTAATGGAATATGATTATTTTACGATAAATTTCTTTCCAATTATTGGTATAGCGTTTCTCATGATTTTCCTTTGGAGAAATTCGCATCTTGAAAATGTTATACGGCGAACGTTCTATATGCTGTCGGCGCTGGTGCTTATTGAACTTTGTATATACAACATGGAACTGATACTTTCAAACGATACAAGAAACCAGCGATTTCTACTTACACTTATGACAGCACTCGGTTATACAATACGGCCGCTTATGTTGTATTTCCTTGTTACGCTCATACTCAGAAACGAAAGTATTTCCAAAGTGCAGATACCCTTGCTTATACCGTTTATTGTGAATATTTTCTTTTCCTTCTCGGCGTTTTTTACACCTATGACATTTTTCTATGACAGTCACAATGTCTTTCACAGAGGTGTTTTCGGATGGACGACACATATTGTTGTGATTATATATCTTTCAGTTATGCTTATGCTGTCATTTTCACATAGGGAAAAGAAACTGAAATTCGAGCAGGTCATAATTGTTGAAATAGCGGCTATATTGCTAATCGGAGCTTTTGCAGAGTCGTTTTTGCACAGTTACGCTGTACTGAGGTATGCTATTGTTTTGTCGCTGATTTTTTACTATATGTTTTTCCAGACGGAAATGTACAAGGATGAGATAATCGACAAGCATATCGAACAGAATCAGATGACAGAACGCTTTACTTTACAGATGGTTACAGCACTTGCACGTACTGTCGATGCAAAAGATTCCTATACAAACGGTCATTCCCAGCGTGTGGCTGATTATTCAAAGGAAATTGCAAGACGTTTGAATAAGAATGCCGAATTCCAGCGCAGAATATACTATATGGGTCTTCTGCATGACATAGGAAAAATTGGTATCCCCGATTATATCATCAATAAGACCGCTAAGCTGAATGATGAGGAATTCCATACGATAAAATCTCATCCTGTTATCGGTGCAGAGGTTTTACAGAGTATAACAGAAATGCCGAATCTTTATTTCGGCGCAAGATGGCACCACGAAAGATATGACGGCAGAGGCTACCCGGATGGGCTGAAAGGCGATGAAATTCCTCTTGAGGCAAGAATAATTGCAGTTGCTGATGTTTATGACGCAATGACCTCAAAAAGAAGTTACCGTGATGTACTTCCGCAAGATGTTGTCAGGGAAGAAATGGAAAAGGCAAAGCGCACACAGCTTGACCCGTATATTGCAAATATCATGCTTGATATGATAAACGAAGACAAAAATTACCTTTTGCGTGAAAAGTAATATTTCACAGAAAAGAACAGAGCCGGTGGACTTTGCGCCATCGGCTCTGTTTATGTGTAACTATTTAAGGAAACTCATTTCTTTTTGCCTGCAACTTTCTTTACGGGAGCAGGTTTCTTTTCGGGTTCAGCTTTTGCAGTTTCTTCAATTTCGGAAGGAGTGTCCAGAAGCTTGTAAACCAAAGCCGCAAGCACACCGCCAACCAACGGGGCAACTATAAATACCCATACATTCGTGAATGCAGCACCGCCGGCGAAAATAGCAGGTCCGAAGCTTCTTGCAGGATTTACAGAAGTTCCTGTGAAGTGGATTCCAAAAATATGAACAAGTGTGAGTGTAAGACCGATAACTATACCGGCAACAGAACCATTAGAAACTTTGGATGTAACGCCAAGAATTGCGAAAACAAAAACGAATGTCAGAATTATCTCTATGAAGAGAGAGAGCCAGATGTTATCCTGAAAAAGTCCGTTTGTTCCGAGACCGCTTTCTTTTCCGAAGAGACCGAGCAGTACAGCACCGCCGGCAATTGCGCCGACAAACTGAGAGCCGACATAAGCAAAGAACTCTTTAACGGTCATTTTGCCGCTGCAAAGCATTCCGATAGAAACAGCCGGATTGATATGGCAGCCGGAAACATTTCCGATAGAATAAGCCATTGCGACGATAACAAGACCAAAAGCAAGTGCAGTCATGAAATATGCGGCATCAGGTTTTGCGCCGCTGCATCCGACAGCTACAGCAGTACCGCATCCGAAAAGGACAAGTACAAATGTGCCGAGACATTCAGCAACGCATTTTTTGAGTAGTGACATAAAAAAATCCCCTTTCTTGTCAGTAGTAAGCTGACACATAAATTTGTTAACTTAATGATACCATAAATTGGAGAAAAATCAAATAAAAATTCCATTACTTTATTATCATTTTTGTAACTATCTGTGCAAAAAATATTGATAAATTTGCATAAAAGTGATAGAATGGTATGAGGGACTACCTGATACAGCAGATAAGAAGGAGGCTTTTTTTAAAAATGGATCTACAGAAATTTACCAAAAAAAGTATGGAAGCACTCAAAACGGCGCAGAATATTTCCGCAGAAAACGGAAATCAGCAGATAAGACAGGAACATCTTTTTCTTGCGCTTGTTCAGCCGTCTGACGGACTGATACCCGAAATGTTCAGAAAAATGAACGTATCGGCAGAGAGTATTTCCGCCGAACTTGAGAGAGAAATAGACAAGCTGCCTAAGGTCAGCGGAAACGGCTATGACCCTAATAAAATATTCATTTCTAAGGAAACAGACAATGCTTTTCGTGAGGCTGAAATTCAGGCTGAAAATATGAAGGATGATTATGTTTCGGTCGAGCATATCATGCTTGGTATTATAATCAAGGCTCAGGATAATGTCAAAAAGATACTTGATAACAACAACATTAACGTCTCAACATTCCTGAATGCTCTCAAGGATGTCAGGGGAAATCAGCGTGTTACAACAGACAGCCCCGAAGATACATACGATGTACTGAAAAAGTACGGACAGGATCTTGTTGAACTTGCTAAACAGCAGAAACTTGACCCTGTTATCGGCAGAGATGACGAAATACGCAATGTTATACGTATTCTTTCAAGAAAGACAAAAAACAATCCGTGTCTCATCGGTGAACCCGGTGTCGGAAAAACTGCTATTGCAGAAGCTCTTGCACAAAGAATAGTTCGTGGAGACGTGCCGGATAATCTGAAAAACAGAAAGCTTTTTTCGCTTGATATGGGCGCACTCATTGCCGGAGCAAAATTCCGAGGTGAATTTGAGGAACGTCTGAAAGCGGTTCTTAATGAGGTGAAAAAAAGCGATGGCGATATAATTCTTTTCATCGACGAACTTCATACAATTGTAGGTGCAGGAAAATCAGACGGTGCAATGGATGCCGGAAATTTGCTCAAGCCTATGCTCGCAAGAGGAGAACTCCATTGTGTGGGCGCTACTACGCTAAATGAATACCGCCAGTATATTGAAAAAGATCCGGCTCTTGAAAGACGTTTCCAGCCCGTTATTGTGCCCGAACCCACAGTAGAGGACTGTATTTCTATCATGCGTGGACTGAAAGAACGCTATGAAGTTTATCACGGTGTCAAAATTCAGGATCAGGCGCTTATTGCTGCGGCAGTTCTTTCTAATCGTTATATAACAGACCGTTTTTTGCCTGATAAGGCAATCGACCTTGTTGACGAGGCTTGTGCGCTTATAAAGACAGAAATGAACAGTATGCCTGTCGAAATGGATTCTATCTCTCACAAGATAATGCAGCTCGAAATTGAAGAGGCTGCTTTGCAGAAGGAAACTGACAAACTTTCACTCGAACACCTTGCACAGATAAGGGAAGAAATTGCTAATCAGCGTGAAAGCTTCAACAGCATGAAAGCAAAATGGGATAACGAAAAACAGGCTATCGAAAAAGTGCAGAAGTTGCGTGAGGAAATTGAACATACAAACGCAATGATAGAAAAAGCTCAGAATGAGTATGACCTCGGAAAAGCTGCCGAACTTAAATACGGCAAACTTCCGCCGCTTCAAAAAGAACTTGAAGAACAGGAAAAACTTGCTGAGTCAAATAAAAATACCCTTCTCCGTGACCGTGTGACAGAGGAGGAAATAGCAAGAATAATTGCCCGCTGGACAGGAATACCGGTATCGAAGCTGATGGAGGGCGAGAGGGAAAAACTTCTCCACCTTGACGAAACACTTCATAAGAGAGTTATCGGACAGGATGAAGCGGTTGAAAAAGTTTGTGACGCTATATTGCGTTCACGTGCCGGAATACAAGACCCTAACCGCCCGATAGGTTCTTTCCTTTTCCTTGGTCCTACCGGTGTTGGAAAAACAGAGCTTGCAAAGGCTCTTGCACAGGCATTGTTTGACGATGAAAGAAACATGATAAGGCTTGACATGACAGAATATATGGAGAAACATTCTGTATCACGTCTTATAGGAGCGCCTCCCGGATATGTCGGCTATGACGAGGGCGGTCAGCTTACCGAAGCTGTAAGAAGAAAGCCGTATGCTGTTGTACTGTTTGACGAAGTGGAGAAAGCCCATCCGGATGTATTCAATGTTCTTCTTCAGGTGCTTGACGACGGCAGAATAACAGACAGTCAGGGCAGAACCGTAGATTTCAAAAATACCATAATCATACTCACTTCAAACCTCGGTTCGGATATCATACTCGAAGGTATCGAAGATGACGGCGAACTCAGTGAAGAAGCAAGGGATGATGTAAAGACTATTCTGAAACGCAGTTTTCGTCCGGAATTCCTCAACCGTCTTGACGAGACAGTATTCTATAAGCCGCTGACAAGAGAAAACATTTCCGGTATCATAGAGTTACAGCTCCGTTCACTCGACAAGCGTCTTGCAGAAAAACAGCTTCATGTCAAGGTAACGGACGAGGCTAAGAAATTTATCGGCGACAACGGTTACGACCCTATATATGGTGCAAGACCGCTGAAAAGATATATTCAGTCAAATGTTGAAACAATGCTGGCAAGAAAGATAATTTCTACAGACCTCTCACCGGATACGACACTTGTTGTCGATGTGGAAAATAACGAACTCATAGTCAAAATCTGACCCGTATATAAAAATCCCCCGCCCCGACAGGTGGGGGAATAAGTTACTAAAGGATGGGAAAAAATGGAAATTCTAAAGACAAATCCGGCAGACGACGGTTTTTTTATGCCCGCCGAGTTTTCAAGGCATTACGGCTGTATACTGATATGGCCGCACCGCCGTGATTCGTGGCAGAACGGCGCATATGCCGCAAGACGTGCTTTTGCAAAGCTTATCAGAAATATTTCGGAATACGAAAAAGTCATAGTGTGCGCAAGGTATGAAGATTATGACGATGCAAGAAAAGCACTTCCGCCGAAGGTACGCATTATTGAAATGAGCAGTGATGACAGCTGGGCGAGAGATGTTGCGCCGACTTTTGTTACGAACGGTACAGTTATTCGTGGCATAGACTGGGGGTTCAACGCATGGGGCGGTCTTGTTGACGGACTGTATTTTCCTTGGGACAAGGATAACAAAATGGCCCGAAAGCTTTGCGATTCCCTTGACAAAAACTGTTACGACTGCCGTGATTTTATCCTTGAGGGCGGTTCTATTCACACTGACGGCGAGGGTACACTCCTTACAACAGAAGAATGTATTCTTGGCAGGGGCAGAAATCCCGATATGACGAAAGAGGAAATAGAACAGAAACTGTGTGACACGCTTGGATTAAAGAAAATCATTTGGCTGAAACGTGGAATATATAACGATGAAACCAACGGTCACATTGACAATATCTGTGCATTTACAGCACCCGGGGAAGTTGTTCTTGCGTGGACAGAGGATAAAAATGACCCTCAGTACGAAATTTCGTCAGAGTGTCTTGAAATACTGGAAAATTCTGTAGATGCCAAAGGGCGCAGAATCAAAGTCCACAAACTGCCGCAGCCCAAGCCTGTACTCGTAACAGATGATGATTGTATGGGACTCGATGACATGGACGGAGAACCTACACGAATTTCAGGCGAAAGACTTGCCGCCTCGTATGTGAATTTCTATATATCAAACGGTTCTGTAATAGTGCCGCAGTTTAATGACCCGAATGACGAAAAAGCGCTGTCTGTTCTTCGCAGTCTGTTTCCCGACAGAAAAGTTGTCGGTCTTGACTGTGCAAGGGATATACTGATAGGCGGCGGCAATATTCACTGTATCACCCAGCAAATACCATATTTCTCCAAGGAGGAATTTTTATGAGAAAAATAAAAGCTGCTGCTGTTCAGATGTCCATGACAAATAATGTTTCTGAAAATATCAGCAAAGCGGAAAAACTTGTCCGTCAGGCGGCAGACGATGGCGCAAATGTTATTCTTTTGCCGGAACTTTTTGAGAATCTGTATTTCTGTCAGGAGAGAAACTACGATTACTATTCTCTTGCAGCTGAAACAGAAAAAAATCCGGCTGTATGCCGATTTCGTGAAGTTGCAAAGGAATTGGGCGTTGTTCTGCCTATAAGCTTTTACGAGAAGGATGTCAACTCGATATACAATTCCGTTGCAATGATAGACTCAGACGGCTCTTTGCTTGGCGTTTACCGTAAGACTCATATACCCGACGATCATTTCTATCAGGAAAAATTCTATTTTACCCCCGGTGATACCGGTTTCAGAGTATGGGATACACGTTTCGGAAAAATCGGTGTAGGTATATGCTGGGATCAGTGGTTTCCGGAAAGCGCAAGATGTATGGCTCTCATGGGTGCGGAACTTCTGCTTTATCCGACAGCTATAGGAAGCGAGCCTATTCTTGAAGTTGACAGTATGCCGCACTGGAGAAGATGTATGCAGGGACATTCTGCCGCAAATATTGTTCCGGTTATTGCCGCAAACCGTGTCGGAACAGAAACAGTTGTTCCGAGTGAGGCAAATAATAATCAGTCCTCGTCATTGTGTTTCTATGGTTCATCGTTCATCACAAACGAAACCGGCGAGGTAATAAAGTCGGCTGACCGTGAAAGCGAATGTATGATATCAGCAGAATTTGACCTTGACGCTATACACGAAATGCGTTTCAGCTGGGGATTATTCCGTGACCGCCGCCCCGAACTTTATACGCCGATAACGGCTGTGAAAAGGGTGAGCTTATGACGCAGAAACCAAAAGTCAATTACCAGCTGATACTCGACAAAACGCTGAATGATATAACATTATCGGGTATGCGCCCGAAACTGTTGCTGCATAGCTGTTGTGCGCCGTGCAGCAGTTACGTTCTTGAGTATCTGACCAAGTATTTTGACATAACGGTGTACTATTACAATCCGAATATTTCGCCGGAAAAGGAATACATTCATCGTGTTGAAGAAATAAAGCGGCTTATTTCGGAAATGTGTCCGCAGGTTGATTTTATTGAGGGAAAATATGAGCCTGAGCGTTTTTATGAGATGGCAAAGGGGCTTGAAAATGAGCCGGAACGTGGGGCAAGATGTCACAAATGCTATCGTATGCGTATGGAAGAAAGCGCAAAGGCGGCAAAAAAATACGGCTGTGACTATTTTACAACAACACTTTCAATCTCTCCGCAGAAAGATTCTGCTGTGCTGAACGAAATAGGGAAAAGTATAAGCGAAGAATATGGTATCCCTTATCTTTATTCGGATTTCAAAAAGCGTGGGGGATATAAACGCTCTATCGAACTTTCCGCCCAATTCAATTTGTACCGCCAGAATTTCTGCGGATGCGTTTTTTCAAAAAAAGTGGCTGACGCACAAGCGTAAAATAAACGCAGTGCGTCAGCTTGATTTTTTTGTAAAAAACTTGTCAACATCCTGTAGTTGATATATAATAGTATCAGAACGGAAGTGATAACCATGGCGGAAAAAGACCTCACAACAAAA
>CACXGC010000130.1 GCA_902767155.1 uncultured Ruminococcus sp.
AAAGGTGAGGCAGAAAACGCTTCAAAAGCCTCTCCTTTAGGGGAGGTGGCACGAAGTGCCGGAGGGGTTTGTGCAATCTGACGAAAGCATTAGAAATTTGCTCATTTATATAGGTTCAAGAATGAGAATATACTACAGCCCTGTTGATTTGATTAAGTCTTATCTTTTTGAGAAGATGTGCTATACCGTCTTCATCATTTGAAAGAGTAACGAAATCGGCGGCTTGTTTTACTGGTTCTTTTGCATTTGACATTGCAACGCCAAGTCCGGCATAGCGTATCATGGAAATATCGTTGAAGCCATCTCCACAGGCAATACACTCTTCTGTGTTTATTCCTATCATGCCGAGCAAGCGGTCAATTGACAAAGCTTTGTCGATACCCTCCGGCACGATTTCTAAAAAGAAAGCTTCCGATTTGAAAACTCCAAGTCTGCCCTTGTATTTTTCGGACAGAATTTTCTCAAGTTTCATAATATCCTCAGGTTCGCCCTGCAAAAGACATTTGTTTATGTCAAACTTAACATATCCTGTAAAATCATCGATATATTTGATACCCATTCCATTAATACGGGCTTCAAGTTCAGTGTACTTGTTTACATTATTTCCGACGATTATGTTTTCGCCCTCATATGTATTTATTCCGACAGGGTACTCTTTTATTATTTCGCAAATTTCAGGCAGAAGTTCGAGCGGAAATTTTTGCTGGAAAAGTATATTTCCGGTTTTGCAGTCTATTACACAGCCGCCATTAAATGCGAGAATATAACCGCCGTACTCTTTAAGTTTCAGGGTTTCAGCATGAGGGAGTATACCATAAACAGGACGACCAGACGCAAGTATAACTTTTCCGCCGTTTTCCTGAAAATCTATTAGTTGATCTCTTGTTTTTTCGGTTATAACTTTTTGGGAGTTTGTAAGAGTTCCGTCAATATCAAGTGAAATGATTTTATAGCTCATAGCCATCTCTCCTTCTATCACAAATCATAACCTGCTGTTAAACTTTTGTCAATATTTTTTTCTCAAAGTCAATACCCCGAATAATAACCTTGTTGAAAAATAATAATTCCCGAAAATATATTGAATTTTTTCTGTGAAAGTGTATAATGTAGTTATGATATTTTTCCTTGTCATCATTTTTATCAGCAACGACAGAATTATTTCTCGTGTGTGTCACCGGTTAACCGGCAAGGAACGAATTTTTTTATTGGAGGCTTTATTTTATGAAAAGCAAAAAGTTATTTTCAGCAATACTTATTGCTGTATTGGCACTTTCACCGGCTGCAATTATGTCAGGCTGTGTAGGCGGCGTTTATGGTTCTCCGGAACCGGCACCAACTTCATCCGTAGACACAGGAAATACTGACAGCGAATCTTCTGCTGAATCGTCAGAAGAACCATCTGAGGAATCGGAAGAAGAATCATCAGAAGAACCGTCCGAAGAATCGGAAGAAGAATCATCAGAAGAACCGTCCGAAGAATCGGAAGAAGAATCATCAGAAGAACCGTCTGAAGAGTCCGAAGAAGAGTCCTCTGAGGAATCAACAGAAGAATCAACTGAAGAGTCTACAGAAGAATCTGTTGACGGTACACTTATAAAATTTGAAAAGCCTGAAAAATGGGGCGAAGATGTAAACATTTATATTTATCAGGCAGCAGACAAGCTTGAAAATGCACAGTGGCCTGGCGAACCTATGACATTGAACGATGACGGAACATACAGCTATGTTTTCAAATCTGATGATATAAAAGAACCGCTCATCATATTCAACTCAGGCGCAAAACAGTTCCCGAAGAGCGGCGGTCTGGCACTTGAAGAAGGAAAAGTTTACAAGGTTGAATAATTTGTTCGTAACTGATAATAGATTTCATATCGTACCATGATATCGAAAAGGCTGTCACACAAATACAGTGTGGCAGCCTGTTTTCAGTTCATATGAAATTTTTGCGTACTTTAAGTTCGGCCGAGTCTTTATCTGCTGTTCCAAGACCGAGAAATTCGTTTCCGGAATATATGCGCAGCAGTTCACCGTCTGCCGTTTCCTTTGGCATATGAAGTCTTGCCATAGACAACGATGCACCGTTTTTGTAACGAACAGCCTGTTTTTCGCTTATGCGAACAGAGCGGTAACACATGAATATACTGTCAACCGGACGCAGAATACTGCCTATGTTGTCATTGTTTTTCATTTCCTGCAACTGAGCGAGAGTCACAGCATCCTCAACAGTAAAACCGCAGGCTTTTGTACGTCGCAATGCGGTCATTACCCCACCGCACCCCAAAATTTTACCTATATCATCGCAAATCACACGTATGTAAGTGCCTTTTGAGCAGACGATACGCAGTTTTCCGCATTGTGTTTTCTCGTCAAAAGAAAGCAGTTCCAATTCTGAAATATGTACAGGACGGGCTTCTCTTTCAACTTCAATTCCCTGACGTGCAAGGTCATACAAACGCACACCGTCTTTCTGAACAGCAGAATACATTGGCGGAATCTGCATTATATCGCCACGAAAGCGTGGAAGTAAACTTTCAATATCATTTGCTGTAAAACTGCACGATGTTTCAGTACGTACAGTTCCGGTTATATCAAGTGTATCTGTAGTGATACCAAGACGAAAAGAGGCTTCGTATTCCTTATCAGTATCCGGCAGGAGATCCTGCGCTTTTGCAGCTTTTCCCACAAGTACCGGCAGCACCCCTGTAGCCATAGGGTCTAAAGTACCACTGTGACCGATTTTTTTTTCACGCAGTATCCCACGCACAATAGCTATTACATCAAACGATGTAAAATCGCTCTGTTTGTCGATTACGATAATACCATTCATATTTTCTCCTCAAGTGCTTCACGGCAGGCTGCAAGCATTTTTTCCTTTGCCTCTGCTATCTCGCCGTATATACTGCATCCGGCAGCGGCATGATGACCTCCGCCGCCGAATTTTTTGCAAATTTCAGACGCATCTATATCGTCAGAAGTACGCACAGAAAAACGACATTCTCCATTTTCCTTTTCTTTCAAAGTTACACCGATCTTTACTCCTTCTATCTGGCGCGGAATACTTGCAACACCTTCCGTATCGCCGGGAAGTGCTCCGGAACGCTGCATAATGTCAAGCGTCAAACAAACAAACGCAATTGCACCATCTGCATCATATTTGAGAGTATCAAGCACCATTTTTTCCATTGCAAGACGTGAACGTGATTTGCTGTCGAACATTAAACGGCAAATCATACCGCTTTCCGCACCATATTCAATAAGATCGGCAGCTATACGGTGAGTTCTCGGTGTAACACTGCTGTATTTGAAACAGCCTGTATCAGTGCATATTCCGGTAAAAACAGCATTAGCTATCTCTCTTGTGAACTTCACTTTCATCAGTTCGAGAATATCTTTGATTATCTCGGCACAAGATGCGGATTTTCCGTCAACAAATCCAAAAGACGCATATCCGGTATTTGAACCATGGTGGTCTATACAAAGATCAATCTTTTCGGCATATTCAGCTGCCTTACCGCTCAAAAGCGAGGTACTTGCAAGATCGACACTGACAATAAATTCAGGCTCAAATTCCTGAAAAGAAAAACTTTCAGTTATATAGGAATAATCTCTCGGTATCTCATCACCGCACAGCGGAACAGCATTTTTTCCTAAACTTTGAAGAGCCTTACAAAGACCGTATGCACTGCCTATAGCGTCGCCGTCAGGAGATTTATGCATCAGCACCAGAATATTATTTTTTTCTGCAAGGAGTTTTGCTGCCTGTTCAAGTGTCAATATCTCCATCTTCGTCCTCCTTGGGAATATTTATATTCATAAGCATACGGGAGATATTTGCACTATATTAAATAGAATCTGTTGCTTCAAAAGCAAGAACAGGTGCATAACGCAGTTTCAGACGAACACCAAGTTCACGGCGTATAAATCCCTGAGCATTTTTTAACGCTTTAACAGCAGTTTTTGCTGTATCAAGTCCGTTCATAGAACTTATATAAACACGGCAGAAAGAATTATCCTTTGCCATATCACAGCGTACAACACTTATTATACCGTCATGCAGACGAGGATCTTTCATTTCTCTGAGTATCGCCGCAAGTTCTCTTTGTATATCTTCCGATATTCTGTCAGATTTATGGTTGGCCATTTTATTTTCCTCCGTTATCAGTGGGTTTCGCACTCTTTAATGTTTTGATTGCCTTGTAGTATTCTGCGGCATTGAGTTCACTTCCGCTCATGAGTCTTTTTTCCGCAAAGTCAAAGACATAGATCTCCCTTCCTTTTATTACAACAGCAGTACCATTCTCTGTATCTGTCCATTCACCGCCGACATTCGCTATTATGAGAAATCCAAGATATGCGCCTGCCTTTTCTGCGATATTATTTTCCTTATCAAAAAGATTGACATTCAGTATTCCTCTCGACAAAGCATCCATAACTTCCTCGTAGGAATTAATAGATTTTTCTTCCGAATTCAGAACAAAGCCGAATTGTTTCTTGACCATGTTTATAAAATCGAGTGCGTGACCAAGCATTACAAGTTCAAGTGTAACAAGATCGGTATTTCCTTCTTTTATCATATCGTACTGCTTCTGGTAGTATTTTTCAAGTTCGGGGATATAAAGCTGGTATTTGAACCCCTTGCTGCTTTCTGTATCAAGTCTTTTCATAACTGACCACTCCCAACATAATAATATCACACATATCATAACATATTTTTTCCCGTTTTTAAAGTAGTATTTGACAAAAGCTCAAAAGTAAAAAAGTTCCTCACATTAACCCAAAATATTTATTGACTAAACGAAACTCTTATTATATAATAAACCTAATCGATGCGCCGGTGATACTCTGCCGGACAATTTACCCTGAAAGGAGAGTTAAAATGAAGTACGTATGCAATGTTTGCGGATACGTTTACGACCCCGAAAACGGTGATCCGGAAAACGATATCGAAGCAGGAACAACATTTGAAGATCTGCCCGAAGACTGGACTTGTCCTCTTTGCGGCGTAGGCAAGGAAGACTTTTCTCCCGAGGATTGATTTTTCAGAGGCAGCGGATACGATTCCGCTGCCAATATTTTATTTCGGAGGACTTTTTTATGTGGAATGGCAGACGGTATGTGTCACTTGACTACTATCTCAAAGAAAATTTCGGCGAAAAGCTGTATAAATTATCACTCGACGGGGGAATGACCTGCCCAAACAGAGACGGCACACTTTCATACGGCGGCTGTATTTTTTGCAGCGGAGAAGGTTCCGGAGATTTCGCTGCAAAACAAACACCTTCCATTGAATGTCAGCTTGAGTTTGCGAAATCGCTCGTATCGGAAAAGTACAGCGGCGGCAGATATATAGCTTACTTTCAGTCTTACACAAATACCTATGCACCGGCTGAAAAATTGCGTAAACTGTTTACACCTGTTATTCTCCAAAATGAAATAGCAGTTCTTGATATTGCTACACGCCCCGATTGTCTGGAAGATGATAAAATATACCTGCTTTCAGAACTTAACCGTATAAAACCTGTTTGGGTAGAACTGGGATTACAGACTTCAAACGATAAGACCGCTGTATTTATAAATCGTGGCTACAAAACAGAAGTTTATGCAAATGCTGTAAAAAAACTGCATGATGCCGGTATAAAAAATGTTATCACACATATGATAATCGGTCTGCCGCATGAAACACAAAAGGATATGATATCTACAGCCCGTTATATCGCCAAATGCGGCTCTGACGGAATAAAACTACAGCTGCTTCATATCCTTGAAGGAACAAAACTGGCAGAAATGTATTACAACGGAGATTTTTCCGCATTGAGCGAAGACGAATACATTTTCATTGTATGTGATATCATATCAGTACTGCCGGAAAATATAGTTATCCATCGCCTGACAGGTGACGGCGACAAAGAAAAGCTTATAGCTCCAAAATGGAGCTGTGACAAACGTCATGTACTAAACAAAATCAGTCATGAACTGAAAATCAGAGGAATCATACAAGGGGCAGCTGATGCTACTTTATAAGGTCACGTATTATTTCTCCGGCAATTATCAGACCTGCAACAGATGGTACAAATGCAATACTCGCCGGCGTTACCTTGCCTGTTTCTGCATCGGTTATCCTGATTTGTGGAGAAACAGGCTCTTCTTTTGAGTAGACAACTTTCAGGTGACGTATTCCTCTTGCTTTAAGTTCACGGCGCATTACTCTTGCAAGCGGACAGACCGACGTTTTATAAATGTCGGCAATCTCAAACATTTCGGGATGAAGTTTGTTTCCCGCCCCCATAGATGATATTATGGGTGTGCTGCACTTATTGGCCTGCATAACAAGCTCTATTTTTGCGCTTACAGTATCAACAGCATCTGCGATATAATCATACTGTGAAAAATCAAACTGTCCCGAAATTTCCGGCGTGTAGAACATATTATACACGTTTATCGTAACATGAGGATTTATAAGTTTTGCCCTTTCTGCTGCTGCTTCTGCCTTATATTGACCGACCGTTTGTTCCGTTGCTATTATCTGTCGGTTAATATTGCTCACAGATACAGTATCCTTGTCTATAATATCTATCGTTCCCACACCGCTGCGAACTAACGCCTCTATAATATACCCCCCCACACCTCCTGCTCCAAATACGGCAACACGGGAGTTTTTTAATTTATCAAGCGCATCTTTCCCAATCAGTAATTCTGTTCTTTCAAATCTTCCATCCATCAATAAATCACCCTTACCCTAAAAATCTGCATATTGCAATTGCACATTGCTAATTGCTAATTGCTAATTGAAATTATACAGCATTATCTACTTATTTTTCAATGAAATATTCGTTTCGGTTGACAATTCAGAAGATTTGCATTAAAATATCATTTGTAGTATTTTATATTTTCATTAAAGGACAGTTTGCATGAAATTAAAGGAACTTTTTGTAGAGGGTACTAACAATACGTTTATACAGTTTTTTCGCAGTCTGTTTGTTGGAGGAATCGCAACAGTTGTTGATATGGCTGTACTTATTTTAGTACGTGAACTTGCACATCTGCCGGAAGATATCTGCGCTGTATTCGGTTTTATCATTGGTCTGACCGTCAACTATATCATATCCAATTTGTGGGTATTCTCAAAAGCAAAGGTAAAAAGCCGTACACTGGATTTTATTGTATTTGCTGTGATCGGAGTGATTGGTCTCGGACTTACTCAGCTTATTATCGCACCATTCGCTATGGAAGGTCTTTTCGGCGAGGGTATACTCGTCAAAAATGCCGTATTCGGCTCGATTCTGCCTGTTGATAAATATTACATAATAGGTAAAATGATTGCTGTGGTACTCGTATATATGTGGAACTTTTTTGCAAGAAAATTTCTCCTGTATAATAAAACTGATACAGAAGAAAACTCTGCTGAAATTGATTCCTAATCTGAAAAGAAAGGGAAAAAATTATGAAAAAAGTATTGGTAATAGGTGCAGGACCGGCAGGACTGACAGCCGCTTATGAATTAATATCTCAATCAAAGGATTATGAAGTTATCGTTTTTGAAGAAAGCGATACTTTCGGCGGCATTTCAAGAACAGTAAACTATAAGGGCAATCGTATGGATATGGGCGGACACCGCTTTTTCTCAAAAGTGCCTGAAATAAACGAATGGTGGGAAAAAATGTTGCCCGAACAGGGTTCAATGCCACATGACGATGTTGTTCTCAACAGAAAATCCACTGTTAAAGATGGCGGTCCTGACCCTGAAAAAACAGACAGGGTAATGCTTAGAAGAAACAGACTTTCACGTATTTTCTTTAACAGCAAATTTTTTGACTACCCTATATCTCTGAAATTTGAAACTATAAAGAATATGGGCTTCGGCACAACTATTGTCGTTGGATTCAGCTACATGAAAAGTGCTGTGTTCAAGCGCAAAGAAAACTCTCTTGAGGATTTCTATATAAACCGTTTCGGTAAGAAACTTTACTCTATGTTCTTTGAAAATTATACAGAAAATCTCTGGGGCAGGCATCCGAGAGAGATTTCTCCGGAATGGGGCGCACAAAGAGTAAAGGGGCTTTCTATACGTGCGATTTTTGCCGATATTTTCGGAAAAATGTTTCATAAGAAAAACCGCAAGGTAGAAACTTCACTTATCGAAGAATTCTCATATCCTAAACTCGGTCCGGGTCAGCTTTGGGAACTGACCGCAGCCGAATTTGAAAGGCTTGGCGGAAAAATTGTGAAAAATGCGAAAGTAACAAAAATTCTCAAAGATAAAAACAATAACCTGACTGGAATCACATATGTAAGCAACGGAAAAGAAATAACTGAAAAAGGCGATTATGTCATTTCATCAATGCCTGTAAAAGATCTTGTCGGAGGGATGAATGACGTTCCAGAAGAATTCGCAAAAATAGCCGCCGGTCTTCCATACAGAGATTATATGACAGTCGGCGTACTTATACCCCATCTGAATCTCAAAAACGAAACAAAAATCCCTACAATGGGAAATATTGTTCCTGATAACTGGGTATATGTACACGACAAAAGCGTTAAAATGGGACGTTTCCAGTTATATAACAACTGGTCGCCGTATCTTGTAAAAGATATTGAGCATACTGTATGGATGGGACTCGAATATTTCTGTAACGAAGGCGACGAAATGTGGTCCATGACAGACGAAGAATTCGGAAAAATGGGCATAAGCGAAATGGTCAAAATGAAACTTATCGACAAGGAAAGCGATGTGCTTGATTTTCATGTTGAACGTGTCAAAAAAGCATATCCGGCATATTTCGACACATACGAACACATGGATGACCTTCGCAGTTACCTTGACACTATTCCGAATCTTTTCTGCGTCGGAAGAAACGGTCAGCACCGCTATAACAATATAGACCACTCTATGTGTACAGCTTTTGAAGCTGTAAAAAATATAATGTCCGGCGTTACGACAAAAGACAATATCTGGAATGTCAATACCGAAAAAGAGTATCACGAATCAAAATAAAAATCTCTTTACAGTTGACCTGATATTAAATGGAGGATTTTTATGGAAAAAAGTCGTATACAAAAAAAATCAATGCTGTTGTATATGGCAGAAATATTTGCTGAACATCCGTTTCTGCTGGCTGCGGCTGCCTGCTTGTTCAGCATAACATTCGCTGTCGGAAAAGATATTACTATGCTCGGGGCAATGATACCTGCTGCTATCCTCTTTTTAAGCTGTATCATAGGCGCAGCTTTTATTTCTGACAAGTCACCTGAAAAAAACAGGCGCTCCATGATGATAACTCTAAGCGTAATGTCGTTTCTGATATCAGCATTATTTGCGCAATTGCTCACAATCAGTAAAAAACCTCAGATGCTGATTATTTCGACCGGATTTGTGCTTGTAACAGCAGCTGCAATATATCTTGCCGCTGCTAAAGAAATGAATACAAGGCGTGCTGTTCTGCTGCTTTTTATTCTTGGCTTTGTCATGCGGCTTGCATACATCATAGCAATTGATATACATCACAAACAACATGATGTCGGAAGTATCGAAGATATGGACGGTCATCTCGGTTATATAGCTTACATTGCCTACAGCCTTAAACTTCCCGATATGGATGTCCGTGAGGTCTATCAGTTTTATCATCCGCCGCTGCATCATATGATAGCCGCCGCATGGGTAAGAATACAGAATATGCTCGGCATTGAAGAAGCAAATCTGTGGGAGAATATCCAGATACTCACCCTGTTTTACTCAAGCTGCTGCATGATACTCTGCAAGAAAATTTTCACACAGCTTGGTCTTAAAGGCAGCAGTCTTGTTATCGCTATGGCGATAATATGTTTTAACCCCACATTCTACATTCTCAGCGGCAGTATCAATAATGACATACTGTCATTGACTTTTCTGCTTGGTGCAATTCTCAATACCCTCTACTGGTACAAAAAACATACAATGGGAAGAATCCTCTGTATCTCGTTATGTATCGGTCTTTCCATGATGACAAAACTTTCCGGATGGATGGCTGCTCCGGCAGTAGCATTTATTTTCCTCTATGTATTTTTCAAAAACATAAAGAACAAAGACGAAGTAAAAAAGAATCTTCTCCAGTTTACAGCTTTTCTTTCAACGTGTGTACCGCTCGCACTGTGGTTCGGCATTAAAAATCTCATAACTCATGGTGTACCGCTGACTTATGTTATGAAACTGTCGGAAAAGTCCAAACAATACATAGGCAATGTACCGATTATGCAAAGATTGTTTGATTTCAGTCCAAAACAATTTTCAGAAGTTGGAGTACAGTTCAAGATGTACAAAGGTCTGTATAACGAGTACAATCCTCTCGTTGCCCTTTTCAAAACATCAGCCTTTGATGAACTTTTCACTGTCAAATACTACAAGGACACCGCCGGATGGGATAAAATACTGTTCTGGTCTGTTGTTCTTGTCGGCATTATAGGATTTGTTGGAATGATATTTACATTCGTCAAAGACAAAGGCATGAACACTATACTCAAGATTTTCACCGGAATACTTTACGCCACATATTTCATTTCATACTACATATTCTGTTTTTCATTCCCTCATGTCTGCACGGAAAATATACGCTATGCCGTGCCGCTCATAGTTCTCGGAGCTTTCTTCTTTGCAAAAGCTTTCTATGCTATGAAACAGAATAAAAACCAAAAAACCAAAATCGTATCATTGATAGGAACATTAGCTATGACTTTGATAACAGTCGTTTATAGTGTAAGCTCGGTAGTGTTCTATTCAATCGTGTTCAGATAAAACTTTCGCCCCGCTCAAAACGGGGCGTGTATCACATTTTCGGAGAGATGAAACCATGTTTTTTAAAAAGAAAGAACCTCTTTCCACAAGCGTGGAATACATTGTTGTCGGTCTTGGAAATACCGGCACAAAATATGAAGGTACACGCCATAATGCCGGTTTTATTACAGTAGACTGTCTTGCGGAAAAGCTTGGTGTGAAAATTGACCGTATCAAGTATAAATCCCTCGTCACAACTTGTACAATCGCTGATAAAAAAGTATTGCTTATGAAACCGTCAACATATATGAATAATTCCGGACTTGCTGTAACAGAAGCTATGAATTTCTATAAAATTCCGCCGGAAAAGGTAATAGTTATTTTCGACGATATTTCTCTCGATGTCGGTAAAATGCGCATACGCAGAAAAGGCAGTGACGGCGGTCATAACGGTATCAAAAATATAATCTACCTTTCCGGAAGCGATCAGTTCCCCAGAATTAAAATGGGTGTGGGTCACAAGCCTGAAAAATGGGATCTTGCCGACTGGGTACTGTCACATTTTACCGAACAGGAATATAAAACTCTTACCGAAACAGCCGAAAAAGCTTGTACTGCCGCAGAACTCATGATCTCCGGTCAGACAGACAAGGCAATGAACCTTTTCAATGCATGATTCACTGAAGAGGAGAAGAATATGAAAATTATCACAGAATTGAAACCCTCACCGAAACCGACTTCAACAGCATTGGGCTATTTTGACGGAGTGCACAGAGGACATCGGGCAGTTATAACGGAGGCAGTACAGAACGGCAGAGAACATGGTCTTGTTTCAACTGTATTCACACTTATGCAGAGTCCCCGCACTATTCTTAAAGGGGAAAAAAGCAGTAACATAATTACGCTTGATGAAAAACTTTCCGTAATCGAATCACTCGGTGTTGAACAGGTATATCTCATAGACTTTGCAGGCATTAAAGATATTACGGCAGAATCTTTTATCAGGGATATCGTCTGCGGCGTTTTCAATGCCCGTCATGTTGCCTGCGGATTCAATTATCATTTCGGTTCGGGAGCAAAGGGAAGCGGTGAACATCTCGAAGAAATGTGTTCCGGCTACGGTATCAGCGTTCTTGCACGTCCACGAATCACTCTTGACGACCTTCCTATAAGTTCAACAAGAATACGTGAAAGTATTGTGAAAGGAAATATTCCCCTCGCCGAAAAAATGCTCGGCAGAAAATACGGCTTTTGTCTTCCTGTCATTCACGGACGACAACTTGGCAGACTATGGGGAACTCCTACGCTGAATCAACAATTTCCGTCGGAATTGGTAAAGCCCCGTTTTGGTGCTTACTCTGCTGTTGTTACTGTAGACGGGAAAAAATACTGCGGCGTTACCAATATAGGTTTGAAACCGACTGTCGGTTCGGATTCTGTTCTGATAGAAACATGGATGCCTGATTATAACGGACGTGAGCTTTACAACGAATGTATTGATATACGACTTTTGCGTCATCTCAGAGATGAACGGAAATTTTCCGGTACAGAAGAATTGAAAGCGGAGATTATTCGCAATGGCGAACAGGCAAGAGAAGATTTCTGTTCGGAAAACCAATAACCGCTCTCATTATTCAAAAAATTTGTTGGAGGTTGATTACATGGTCAAAATTATTTCATTGACATCAATATTGTCTGAAATACTGTTTTTTGCTATGATCGGAAATCTTTTTCTGCTTGTCGCCGATGTTTTGTCTTTTCCGATAAGCATACTTATAATGTTAATCTGTATCATTTTCCGCATGGGACTTAACAAACTTTCATGGTTTATGTATTTCAATTCGCTCAACCGCTGTGATACCGACTATGACGGCTTTATGAAACAGCAAAAGAAATATTGTAATAAATGCAAGAAAAAAGTTCGCAGTATGAACACTATTGTTGAACAAAATAAAATTGCCGGAATGATCTATCACGAAGATTTTGACAATGCAAAAAAAGATCTGATTGCCCTTGGAAAAACTCTTGCTATTGCAGACCCTCTTTCAAAATTTCAGTATCTTTCGTTTCTGCTGGCCATTGAACTTCATCAGAAAAAATTCAAGGGAGTATCTCATTTTATCAGCGAAATGAGAGAACTTCTCTCTCAGATAAATTTTTCCGACGATGAATACAGTGAAACTTCAAGTACAAAATTTGAATCAATTCTTGAAGGTTATCGTATCAGCAATGATTTTTACCAGATAGATCCTGATAATTTTTCTTCGTATGATAAAACCGTCGCAGAAAAAATGATAAGCAAGGCGGATAAAATGCTTGAACTTCTGCCGGAAATGAAAACTTTTCCGCATTATTTCAAGCTTATAAACTATCATGACAAAGCTGTCGCATATGTTCTGCTAAACGAAAAAGAAAAGGCTGAGCCGCTTTTTGCAGAAATCGCAGCAACAGACTATACTTATCCCTTTGTCAAAAGAGTTAAACAATATCAGGAAACCGGAGATATACATATACTTATCTGATACTCGTATCAAAACCGCTTTCGGGCGGTTTTTTCTTTTTTAGCACACTGTAATAATATCTGCTAAATCTGCTTATACTATAAAAAAAGAAAAAATGAATATTTTTTTAAATATATATTGACAATTTCTTATTTTGGTGTTACATTAATAGATAGATTAGCACTCGATTATAGAGAGTGCTAATAAAGAGGTGGCTTGAATGGAACCGACTCAAAGAAAAATGAAAATACTTGAAGCAGTCGTTGAATCATACATCAGAACCGGCGAACCCGTAGGCTCGAAATTCCTGTGCGATGTGCTTGATTTCAATGTTTCTTCCGCTACGGTCAGAAATGACATGGCTGAGCTTGCCTCACTCGGATTGCTGGAACAGACCCATATATCTTCGGGACGTATTCCTACAGAACTCGGCTATCGCATATATGTCGATAAGCTGATGAAAAATGTTCCGCTGACAAAATTTGAACAAACAAAAATAGATGACAGACTTTATTTCTGCGCAGATGCCCCCGAACATCTTCTTGAAGGAGCTGCGGAAGTTCTTTCAAAAATGACTGGATTTGCCGCTATAGCAGCAGCTCCGTCCGGAGAAAAAGCTGTTATAAAGCGTATTCGTTTCGTTCAGACAGGCGGCTGTACAGCAATGGTAATACTTATAACCTCGACCGGAATCGTCAAAACAAAATTGTTTCGCTGTGAGTTCATGATTACTGCCGAAATTATTGATATGTTCGAGAAAACTATAAACGAACGCTTCTGCGGTCAGCTTGTGACAGGTATAACTCCTGCTTTCATGCAGCATTCCGCAGTCGCACTCGGCGAAATGTCTCTTATGATGTCGAATGTACTTCTTGCTGTGCATGATGCAGCTGCTGAGGCTGCCTCGACAAGCGTTTCAATAAAAGGACAATCCAACTTTTTCACAATGCCTGAACTTGAATCGGCTGACGGAAAACGTGTAATGGAACTTCTTAATCACTCCGGCGAACTTGCAAAACTGCTTTCGGCTGTTAGTACAAAAGCCAGTGTGCTTATCGGCAGTGAAATCAATAATCCGGCACTTGCTAATCTCAGCGTTGTCGCAACACATTATACGGCAACACCTGAATGTTCGGGCGCACTTGCAGTTATAGGTCCTGTACGCATGGATTATGCGAAAACTGTGACATTGATAGAACACGTTGCATTAACTGCCGGAACACTTCTTAATGATTTGATTGAGGGAAAATAACGTACTATCCGGCTACTTATGAAAGGAGAGTTAGTCTTGGCAAGAAAAAAATCTGCTAAGTCGGCAGAAAATAAAAATACAAAACAAGATAACGAAACTGTACAGCAAACTGAAACTGCTGCTGTTTCCGAAGAAACTGTAAGTAAGGAAGAATATGATAAACTGAAAGCAGAATTCGATGCACAAAAAGATCAGTTCCTCAGAATGGCTGCGGAATATGATAACTTCCGCAAAAGAACAGAAAAAGAGAAACTTTCTACTTTTGATAACGCATTATCTACTACTGTTGAGGCTTTCCTTCCTGTTGCAGATAATTTTGCACTGGCACTTGCTTCCGGAGTAGATTCCGGCGAAGACTTCCGTAAGGGAATCGAAATGATCGAAAAACAGCTTGAAAGCGCCTTTGAAAAACTTAACGTTGTTAAATTCGGCGAAAGAGGCGAAGATTTTAATCCTCTTCTCCATGATGCGATATCAAGAGTTGATGATGCAGAATTAGAGGAAGACAAAATCGTTTCGGTCTATCAGAAGGGCTACAAAATCGGCGATAAGATCATTCGTCACGCTACAGTACAGGTAGCAAACTAATATGCTTTTCAACGGCTTTTTGCCGTATTAAAAATAAACAATGACTAAATCTTAATTTTATTGGAGGAATTTATAATGGCTAAAACAATCGGTATCGACCTTGGTACAACAAACTCATGTGTAGCAGTTATTGAAGGCGGCGAGCCTGTAGTTATCGCTAATGCAGAAGGTTCAAGAACAACACCTTCCGTAGTTGCATTTGCTAAAAACGGCGAAAGACTTGTAGGTCAGGTTGCAAAGCGTCAGGCTGTTTCTAACCCTGACAATACTATCTCATCAATCAAAAGACATATGGGTTCTGCCTATAAGGTAAATATAAGCGGAAAGGAATATACTCCTCAGGAAATTTCTGCTATGATCCTCACAAAGCTTAAGAAGGATGCAGAAGCTTATCTTGGCGAAAAAGTAACTCAGGCAGTTATCACAGTTCCTGCTTACTTCACAGATGCACAGCGTCAGGCTACAAAGGATGCAGGTAAAATCGCAGGTCTCGATGTACAGAGAATCATCAACGAGCCGACTGCTGCTGCTCTTTCATACGGCGTTGATAAGGAAAACGATCAGAAGGTAATGGTATACGACCTCGGCGGCGGTACTTTCGATGTATCTATCATTGAAATGGGCGACGGAGTTCAGGAAGTTCTTGCAACAGCCGGTAATAACAAACTCGGCGGCGACGACTTCGACCAGAAAATCATTGACTGGCTTGTTCAGAGTTTCAAGAATGATAACGGTATCGACCTTTCAGGTGACAAAACAGCTATGCAGCGTCTTAAGGATGAAGCAGAAAAGGCTAAGATCGAACTTTCAGGTATCACAACCGCACAGATAAATATCCCGTTCATCACAGCAGATGCAACAGGTCCTAAACACCTTGACTATACTCTCACAAGAGCAAAATTCAATGAACTTACTGCTGACCTCGTTGAAAAAACAATGGGTCCGGTTCGTCAGGCTCTTGCCGATTCCGGTCTTTCAATCAGCGAAATTGACAAAGTTCTTATGGTAGGCGGTTCTTCAAGAATTCCTGCTGTACAGGACGCTGTAAAGGGTCTTATCGGCAAAGATCCGTTCAAGGGTATCAACCCTGATGAATGTGTTGCTATTGGCGCTGCTATTCAGGCAGGTGTACTTGCCGGTGACGTTCAGGGACTTCTCCTCCTCGATGTTACTCCACTTTCACTTGGCGTTGAAACACAGGGCGGCGTTATGACAAAGATCATCGACAGAAATACAACTATCCCGACAAAGAAGAGTCAGATATTCTCAACTGCTGCTGATAACCAGACTCAGGTTGAAGTAAACGTTCTTCAGGGTGAAAGAGAATTCGCAAGAGACAACAAGCAGCTCGGTCTGTTCAAGCTCGATGGTATCGCTCCGGCTATGAGAGGCGTTCCGCAGATCGAAGTAACATTTGATATAGATGCTAACGGTATCGTTAATGTTTCTGCTAAGGATCTCGGCACAGGCAGAGAGCAGCACATCACGATCACCTCCAGCACAAATATGAACAAGGACGATATCGAAAAGGCTATCAAGGATGCAGAGCAGTATGCAGCTGAGGATAAGAAGCGCAGAGAAGAGGTTGACAAGCGCAACGAAGCTGAAAACCTTGTATATGCTGTTGAAAAGCTCCTCACCGAAAACGGCGACCATATCTCCGATGAGGACAGAGGAAACCTCGAGACTAAGGTAGCAGCTGTAAAGGCAGCTCTTGCCGGAACAGATATGGATGTTATCCAGTCCTCCAAGGACGAGCTTCAGAAGGCAATGTATGCAGTTTCCGAGAAGCTTTATCAGGATGCGGCAGCTCAGGGCGCAGCAGCTCAGCAGGCTCCTGAATCAAACGAGGGCGGCGTTTATAACGCAGATTTCAAAGATGTAGACGAATAATTTTTCATAAACTTACTACGCTCAGGGAAAGCCGGAAACGGTTTTCCCTGCGGCGATTGATAAATACCGGATCCGGAGGTTCGTTATTTGTTATCTATATTGGGGTGGTATTAATTGGCAGATAAAAGAGATTATTACGAAGTACTCGGTCTGCAGAAGGGTGCTTCTGAGGATGAGATAAAAAAGGCCTTCCGTAAACAGGCAAAGCAATATCATCCCGATCTTAATCCAGGAAATAAGGAAGCCGAAGCAAAATTCAAGGAAATAAATGAGGCATACGAGGTGCTGTCCGATAAAGACAAGCGTTCCCGTTATGACAGATTCGGATTTGCGGGAGTTGACCCGAATTACGGGGCAGGCTCTACCGCCTACGGCGGCGGCAATCCTTTTGGTCAGGATATTGATATCGGGGATATTTTCAACAGCTTTTTCGGCGGCTTCGGCGGACGAAGCCCCAAAAACCAGAACGCTCCGCGAAAAGGCTCTGATGTTGAAGTATCGGTCACTATCACCTTTGAAGAAGCCGCAAAGGGCTGCAAGAAGGAGATAACCTATCAGAGTGTTGAAACCTGTAAGGATTGTAAAGGCACAGGCGCAGCCGAGGGGAATAATCTGAAAACCTGTCCGGATTGTCATGGTACAGGTACTGTTACGGCGCAGAAGCGTACACCGTTCGGTGTAGTACAGACCAGCCAGTCCTGTGAAAAATGCCGCGGCAAGGGCAAGATCATCGAAAAGCCCTGTCCGAAATGCTCAGGTGTGGGAAGGATACGTTCCTCGAGGACGGTCACCGTCACCGTACCGGCAGGCATAAGCCAGGATCAGATACTGAACATCACCGGTCACGGCAACAGCGGATATAACGGAGGCCCCTCCGGAGATCTTCATGTATATGTCAATGTCAAAAAGCATGATATATTCGAGCGCAAGGGCGATGACGTATGGTGCGAGATCCCGATCACCTTCACACAGGCTGCGATCGGTCATGAAGTGGTAGTCCCGACGCTTGACGGCAAGGCAAGCTATACGGTACATCCCGGAACACAGCCCGGCGACATTTTCAAGCTCAAAGGCAAAGGTATACCTCACCTCAATTCAAGAGGACGCGGAGATCAGTATGTAAAGGTCACTGTAGAGGTTCCGAGGAATCTTACAGAGGAGCAGAAAAAGATACTTGCACAGTTCGACAAGACCTGCACAACCAAAAACTACCAGAAGCGTTCAGGATTTTTTGACAAAGTCAAGAATCTTTTCAAGGATTAAAATATTAATGAATCCATAACAGCCGGAGTGCCTGAACTGTAAGTATTGTCCGGCAGTAAAAAAATATTATTAGGGGACGCCCAATCAAATAGGGCGTCCCCTTGTTGTATTCTTTCACGCACCAAACTTACAATATATCACTATCGAAGCCGCACCTGCTGATTAAGTAAAGACCGCGAGTAACAAAGCTTCCTTACGAGTGCAGAGCGGAGCGAAGCGCAGCGACCCCCGCG
>CACXGC010000131.1 GCA_902767155.1 uncultured Ruminococcus sp.
AAACGATGGTAGCTTTGGCAAAATCGGATACGATGAAACAGGAATTTTCTCAATATGGGTATATTTGTCCATATTTTGAGTAGCAGTGGAGATGACATGAAAGGACTTATTTATAAGGATATTATATTATCTAAAAAGTTTTACATAATTGCTTTTCTTTACTGTATGATAATAGATATTATAGCAGTTCTTATGAGGATAAGCATGATATGCGGAAATCTTGCAAATAATGAGGAAGTGTTGAATTCACTCACAAGAAATATGTATATTTTTCATTATGTACCATGCCTGATATTATTGATAGCATTTTCATCGGACAGCGGAACGATATTCAGCGATATCAATTCCGGTTGGATGCGCTTTTGCAATACTACTCCGGTGACAAGCAGCCAGACAGCGCTTTCAAAGATGCTTTCAAAGCTTATAGTATTAAGCTTTGCCTATATCGTTTGTATGATATATATTTCTGTTTTCTGTATTGTCGGAGGTGAACAACTCAGTTTTGAACTAATAAGTACTATTACAGGGATGTTCTTTTTAGCGCTGAGTTTTGCTTATATATCTATTGCGCTGAGCTATTTTTTCAGCAAAAGGCAGACAGTTGAATTGATAATGTGCAGTGCGGGGCTTATCGCATCTTTTTTACTCACTTCATCAATGATTCTTAAGCTTGACACTATGGAAGGCGTATCTGAAGATTTTGATCTTTTAGATTTTTTCCGCACAGAATTATCATGGATACGTCCGTATTTTCTTTTAGCGGCTTTTGGGATCTTTATTATCACATCTGTTGTTTGTTATTTCCTATCTGTAAATGGACTGCAAAGGAGAGATAATTGATGTTCGGATTGATCTACAAAGAAATTATCGTGCATAAAAAACAGCTATTGGGAATACTTCCTGTATTATTGTTTTTTTCCGGTTGGGTTATAGTACCTCCGATAACTACTGCTGATCTGACAAAATATGAATTTTTGCTTTTGACCGTACTCAGCACAATTACTGTTACAATTACCTTAGGTATGTTTGAACAGGGTATGTTTAACGCTGATGAATTAAGAAGATGGCAGTCATATATAGCATCAACGCCTGACGGTATCAGAAATCATATAACATCAAAATACATATTTAATATTTCATTATCATTCATTACAATGACCATACTGCTCTTGACTTACGGTGCGGCAGGTGCGATAGGGGATTTTGACATCAGAGCTTCAGAAGTGGTACTTATGCTGGCAATATGGACACAAATATTTATAACAGCAATAGAAACGCCGTTTATAATACGTTTCGGCAGTAAATACGGAAATTATATACGTATGATACTAATTGCGTTGGTAACGTTCGCTTTTATAGTGTACGGACTTTTCGGCGACGTGTCTGTTTTTGGTTCTCTTGAGGATTTTCTAAAATGGGCAAATGACTTCATAAACAAGGATTCAAACTATGTTATTATGCTAATGCCGTCTGTAGTACTTGCAATATATTATATATCCTACAGATTGTCATGCATTTTTTATCTGAAAGGGGGAGAATACTATGACAAATAAAAAGCAGACCATTACACGGCTTGCTGTATTTCTCCTTCTTTCCTTTGGTCTTACCTATTTAATGTTTTTCATTTATATTGCAAATTTCGGCTGGACAATAGACAGCAAATGGTACGGCGTAATGGCTTCATGCGCAATGCTTTGTCCCGCAATCGCCAATGTCCTGACCAGACTTATAACAAAAGAGGGCTTTGAAAACAGTCTTTTTGCTTTTAAGCCCAGTGGTAAGATGAAATATGTTCTGATAGCCTTTCTTGTTCCGTTTGTAAGTGATATTCTGAAATTTATTATAACTGCAATTTTTATTCTGCCATCCGGAACTATTGATAAAGTATTTCAGAAAGAAAATATAACTGATTTTTTATGTAATACACTGTATTTATTTGCTGTTACGGTATCTGTAGTACTTCCTGGATTCGGAGAAGAATTCGGCTGGCGTGGTTATCTTACGCCAAAACTTGAAAAGCTCATGAGTTTACCGTCAGCACTTGTCGTCAGTGGAATTATATGGGGATTATGGCATGCTCCCATAATAGCCTGCGGACACAATTTCGGAACAGATTATCCCGGTTATCCATGGACAGGGATAGGAATGATGTGTATATTCTGTATATGCACCGGAGTATATCTGACAGCTATAACCAAAGCAACGGGTTCCACAATATTCGCAGGACTTGCACACATGGCAATAAACAATATAGGAGGTGCTGTTTCAGCAACACTGTTCAGCTATGCAGAAATAACAGACAGCGAAATTGCAGGTTTCGATATCAGTACTACGTTCAATGCGATAATTATGCTTATTATGCCTGTAGTCGCTCTCATAACAGGAATAATTATACTTGTCGTAACTATTAAGTCTGATGCGAAAAAGCAACTTTCTGTTAAAAATTTTAAACCACAGGTTTAATGAAATATTTGAAGAGGTGCGTTATAATGTAGACATAACAAACGAGGAGGATGATACAATGAATTTGAAAGAAGCATTCAGATTTCAGAATAAGATCGAGCATCTTCTTGGAGAAACAGAGCATATCCTTTCATCCGAGGATTGTGTAACTCTTACAAAACGTACATATCTCTACAAGAAGGCTAACCCCGATGCAGAAAACGAAACAGTAACTATTATTCCGGATACAGAATATTATCAGGAAATCAACAAGCTTGTAGAGTTTGCAATGTATCTGCTCGAAAAGCGTGAAGAACTGTCAAAAGCTATCACCGAAACAAAGCGCAAACTGCCGATAGACCTCAACGGAGAAACAAGTCTCAACAGCTACAGACAGAAACTTTCCGAGATATTCCGTGATATGGCAAAAATCAAGGGCAAGGAAGTTACAGAAACCAACGGCGGATTGGGATACCGTTTCAATAACGAGGGAAATCAGGTTTCCTACAGATGCGATGTTGAAAAGGTAACTACCATAAACTTCGACCGCAATGTTGTACGCAAATATGCTGCACAGCTCAGCAAAACAGCAGATATCGCTTCTATCGAAATCGACAGATGCATAATAAACTATGAAGTTGACTTTGAGCCTCCGTTCGATGTAAATGACAGTTTCGACGAAGTTTTCGAGAACTTCAATGCCGGTTAATAACTTTCCGGCCGTTTCAGGCGTAACAGAATACAGAGCGGATGATCGGTTCAGGTGCAGATGAACTATAAGGCTGCATATTTTTTACGGTATATACCGACATTTATTTTGACTTTTTGGAATTTTGTGTAAACGACACGAGAACATTGTTTTGTACAACATAACTCGTTATACGAAACACGTTTTTACTTTATTGCGTTGACACGTTTTTTCACAATACGTTTCGCAGATTGCTTTTTATATGATTTTTATTTTACAGCAGTCTTTGAAAGGATATACTCTGTATATTTTGATAAGGCTGCGAAAATGATCTGAAATTCTGTTATTTTGTTGCGTCTGAAACGGCCGGAAAACAAAACCAAAAAACAAGGCGGGCAGTCATTGGACTGTCCGCTTTCTGTTATAACTAATTTAGATGTCTGTACGAGAATTTCATTCATAGAAACACCGAGCAAACAGCTGAGAGCAAGCAGATTATCAACTGACGGCAGACATTTGCCCTGCTGCCATTTGTATATAGCTTGCGGCTCTTCAAAACCAAAATAATGCTGAAGTTCACGGACAGACAGTCCACAGGCTTTTCTAAGGCGAATAATGTTTTCCCCTGTGGCCTGCAGGTCGATAGTCGGAAAAAGTACTTGTGTCATAGAAAAATCCTGCTACTCAAAATATGGACAAATATACCCATATTGAGAAAATTCCTGTTTCATCGTATCCGATTTTGCCAAAGCTACCATCGTTTGTATGA
>CACXGC010000132.1 GCA_902767155.1 uncultured Ruminococcus sp.
ACAAATAATAAGTCAGCCTTACGGCTGACCGGCAATTCATCCCCGACCTATAGAGGTCGGAGTCTTCTTGCCGCTTTAGGATAAAACACCACAACAAAATAAATCCTATCAGAGGCGGTAATATCAATCCGGTAGCTTTTCTAAAATATCCGCCCATATTTTTTCACTTCCATTCGGCTTTGATTTTTCTGATACAAAAAATTTACCAATTCATGCTTAGTATTTGAACATCAGGGTCAATATCTGCATCATAATCCACTCCGTCAATTCCGAAACCGAAAAGACGATAAAAATCTTTGTGATATCCGTCAAGATCTGCATGAGTATCAAGATTTTCCGTTGTTATCTCTTTCCAGAGTTTGTCAACTTCCGCCTGAATCTCCGGCTGCATTTCAAGGTCATCCATACGTATACGACCCTCATCATCGGTAATAACCGGCTGTGCAAAAAGTTTTTCGTTCAGCAGTCTGTACATCTGTTCGATACATCCCTCGTGAACATTATGTTCCTTCATAACTTTGTACAGTATTGAAATATACAGCGGTACTATCGGGATTGCTGCGCTGGACTGTGTAACAAGTGCCTTATTGACAGAAATATATGCACGTATGCTGCCCGAAGCGGTCATTTCCTTAGCTGTTGCAAAAAGATGATCTTTTGCCTTTCCGATAGAGCCATCAGCATACATCGGGTGCGTTATCTCCGGACCTATATATGAGTATGCAACTGTAACTGCATCATCTTCGATTGCATCAGCAGCTTTCAGAGCATCTATCCAGTCTTTCCAGTCTTCACCGCCCATTACTTTTACAGTTGCTGTTATCTCGTCTTCGCTTGCAGGTTCTACTGTGATATCATTCACAGTATTATCTTTCAGATTGATCGTTTTATTTGTGTAAGCACTGCCTACTGTTTTGAGTACAGAAGAATACACAGTTCCGTCGCCCATAGTTCTTCTTGGTGCTGCAAGACTGTATACAACGCAATCCACCTTGCCGAGGTCTTTTTTAATGAGAGCGATAGTCTGATCTTTGATCTCCTTTGAATACGCATCTCCGTTTACTGTTTTTGCATACAGTCCATCATTTGCAGCAATTTCTTCAAAAGCGGCTGTATTGTACCAACCGGAAGTTGCTGTTCTTGCGCCGGATGCAGGCTTGTCAAAAATCACGCCTACTGTTGCCGCACCAAAAGAATATGCTGCTGCTATTCTTGATGCCAGTCCGTAGCCCATTGATGCACCGACTACAAGTACTTTCTGAGGACCTTTTTCAGCGTGTTTATGTGATTTGACGTAATCTATCTGTTCCTGTACAGAAGCTTTACATCCTGCCGCATGAGCTGTTGTGCAAATAAATCCTCTTACCTTTGGTTTAACTATCATGTCGATCTTCCTTTCATGTTTTATATTTTATTGTACAAGGACATAATCATCTGTTGTATCATCATGGATAATAATACGGTTTGTACCGTCTGCTGTTACGTATAACGGAGTGGAATATACAAGTCCGTTTTCGTATTCAATTTTTGGTGTTATCTTGTAGCATTTTATGCTCTTTCTGTCATAAAGCTTAGAATCAATCTCATACGTATAGGAGAACAAACTTTCGCTCAGTCCGAAACGCCTTGCATCAGTTTTTGTAAGGGCAAAAAGCACATCCTGCGGTTTTGTAACTACATCGGAAAAATCTTCGTCAGCGGAATTATTTTTCTGACCGCCTTCTGTTTCCATAAGCAGATACGAGCCTGTCCAGTCTTTTTTCAAAATTTCGTCTCCGCAACAATTCACAAGAATATCTGTTCCGACAAACATTTTAACCGAATTTTTTTCTACATAGAATCCGATGTTGTAGTAAGTATCCTCGTTGTATTCTACTGTACCAAGATAAAATTTCTTATAATCGGAAACTTTCGTCGGAAGATAAAGTTCCCTATAATCACATGAGTCTGCAAGTTTCAATGCTTCCTCATATGAAATACTTTCTTCGGGTGCAGAAACTTTTTTTTCTGCGGTATCACGCTTTACAAGATTTCCGCTTACTTCCTCGGGATTATTCACTGTACTTCGTTCCATAACAACTGTACCGTCTGACGTTACATAAGTTTTTGTGTTTGCATCGAGGGTATTATCCATAGGATCTTCGGCTGTTCCCAAAGCACAGCCGCAAAAACTCAGCAGCAGCACAGACGAAAAAATCGCAAGTCCTTTTTTCATAAACAAATTCCCTTCCTTATTTTTTTCTTAGCACTCTTATTATAAGATCGGCTGTCAGCGATAGACTGTCGATTTGGGTAATATCAAAAGAATGGTCTTTTTTTATACGATGGGCGTGTGGTGTCATCAAAAGAAGATTTTGCAAATCCTCATTATTTACGGTAAATGAAAACTGCTCATTATTCTGCTCCAGAAGGTCAAAAAAATCATTCTGTGGAGCAGGTTGTTTGTTCTGAACATATACCTCGTCGTATATCAGCCTTTTAAATTCTATAAGGTGGGAAGAACCGGCAGTAACTTCTATGGCTATGCCGCCTTTTCTGAGTACCCTTGCATATTCCCGACCAATGAAAAGTGAAAAAATGGCTGTAATAACATCGGTACTTTCATCTGCAACAGGCAAATGAGATGCTGTTGCGACTGTCCACAAAACAGTGCGGCTGCTTGCACATGACATTCTGACCGCATCTTTTGAAATGTCAGTACCTATGCACACGGCATTG
>CACXGC010000133.1 GCA_902767155.1 uncultured Ruminococcus sp.
GACTTTTATAGTTTTTATCACACTTCTCACCACCTTTTGATTTAGTATAATATCACAAAACTACAAAAGTCAACATATTTTTATAAAATCCTTTTAACTGTTAAAAGCCTCACTACCGTAATATTATCATTACCTGCTTTTTCAAGCGCACCGATCAGACTTTGCAGACCGGTTCTGTCACCTTCCGGTGCGTCAGTCACAATAACGACATTATCATACTTTCCGATATCGTATAAAAAAGTAACACGTTCGCTGTCATAAAGACTTTTCAATTCATATCTGCTGTGCAGGGGGTAGTCTTTATCACTGCTTACTGCAATCGGACTTCTTGTTGTCGAGTGAGTATACACTTCCCTTCCGAACGATTCTATGTAACTTGCGGCATTTATCGCCGGATACATACATTCCTCTGTACCGAGTACAAGTACACTGCCCTTTGTTTTTTCAAGAAAAGCCCATATAAAACCGGCAACACGGTCACAAACCGCCTGATATTTTTTCCCGTCCGTAAGTATTCTCGGCTGTTCATAGCCTTCAAAAACAACAACATTTTCTTTGGCGGATGGCTTGCTCAAGGTATAGTAATTTCCGTCATCCGCATATTTTTCTGCAATTTCGGGATAATCATCATGTTTTGTTTTGATAAGGTAATCGACAGAAATATTTTTTTCCGCATAATTTTGCAGACAATTTTCGTCCATTCCGTTAAGCAAAGAAACCGCATGAAAACGTATATTTCTTTTTGGATAGGCATTTTGAAAAGCCGCAACCGCTTTAATAATGGTATTGCCTGTTGTCAGTTCATCTTCTGCGAAAACTATATCGGTAATTTTGTCCGCAATGGTTTCTATACCTGTGCGAATAATTTTCTGCTGTACTGCATGGCTGTGTGATTCTGTAAAATTGAGATATTCATCCGGAAAGTCTTCCCTTGTCGTATGCATATAGTATGTACCGAGATACGATGCAAGTCTTGCACCTATTGCGGTAGCTGTTTCGGCAAAGCCTATTATCAGAGCAGATTTTTCCGGAAAAGTTCCCTTTATTTTTTCAGCAAGAGCATCAAACATACCAAATGTTTCTGACGGCACTGAGGGTATGTGTTTTGCCTGCAACCGATTTACAACAAGGTAACTGCGTTTGGTATTATTTTCACGTTTTGCAATTCTTACGACAAATTTTTCGTTATACAAAATAAAATCACCTCATACAAAAATTTTTGAGAAAAAAGAAGCCGGCAAGTACCGACTTCTCATATTGATGAAACTCACCCGATATTATTCAATTGTTGCCCTGTGAATCTCCGGAAGTGTTTTTTCTGCGTGAATGGCTTTTCTTCATTTTAGCGACAGTATCCGAATTATTGACAGTCGTTTCAGAATCGTTTTCAGCTGTATCATTTGCAGCATTTTCAACAGTTACATCTTCTGCAACAGCTATAGTAATATCTTCCGGTTCTTCATTTTCTTCTGTGGTTTCAGGTTCTTTTTCTGTCTCCGGTTCACAATAAACAGGTTCTTCCTCACGAATATCTATAAGGCGCATCATTTCAGCGGTATCCATTGTTCTTTTTGGTATACCGAAAGTTCTTATATAGTCATAGCGTATCTGAGCTTTTTTCAACCTTTCCTCAGAATATTTTATAACCTCGCAAAGTCTTGTCATATCAGATACTTCCTCAGTTTTATCGAGAATTTTGAGGTAATGTTTTCCAAGAGCCGCATATGCATGATTAACTATATCTTTTTCTGTACGTATAATAGCCGCAAGTCTGTTAAGCTGTGCAGCCTGACGATTTTTTTCAACAATTATGTCTACTGCTGCAACGAAACCGGCACTGAGTTTTTCGATAAAATACATAAATTTAGTCCTCCTCATACACTATTCATAGTTTCATTATACTACAACCTAAAGTAAAATGACAATAGTTTTTTATAATTATTTTCTCAATCCGGAAGAAAAAACGCCTGAGTTTCCTCAAATTCACCAACAACAATCAGATACTTTCCGCAGTTTTTCGGCAGTCGGAAAGCTATTTTTCCGCTGACGATACCCTCATAGCGGTATTGACCGTCGATAATATTTACGGTGAACGGGTTATATATTTTTTCATCAACAGTAATTGTTCCGCCGTCCTCTGCTGTCACAAAAGATGTAATACTTGCATCTGCTCCGGTTTCATCCAGCGGAAATCCATCCAGTGACAGCTCATACTCTGCAACGGCCCACTGTTCTGTTGGCAGAGGTTTGGTGTAAACATATTCAGGATTTTCATTCATAAAGGAACGGACAGTTTTCTCAGCGTTTTCTCCATATGTAACAGAGGTTATTTTCACAGGAACATTCGCATATAACTGATCGGATGTCGAATATTTTGCAGCTATTCCCCATTCTCCCGTTTTCAAAGGCGTATTTTGCGAAGAGGACATTGTTTTTATTTTTTCCTTTTCGGGCGTACTTATTACAATTTCGCTGCTGCTTTCCTGCACTGCATCCGACTGTTGTTTTTCCTCTGCATTACAGGCGGACAAAATTGTCAGGACTGCAAGCGGCAACAGCAATAGCTTTCTCATATTTCCACCTTATTCCGAATGAAAAATCAAATGCCGCCTGATATTCTGTGACAGATATACATCACTGCCTTTTCATATTACGACTGACGGCAATAAACCGATTTTTCGGAACATGAAAGGCAGTCATTTTCTGTTATTTCAGTTTATGAGTTTTTACCGCAGCATTTCTTATATTTCTTTCCGCTGCCGCACGGACACGGGTCGTTTCTGCCAATCTTCTTTACACCTCTTACAGTTTTATTGACTGCATCGGCTGTAGAATCCATATTAGTTGAAGTAGGCTTTGCGACTTGTTCTCTTTCAAGCAGTTTTCCGGCTGCCTTGAGAACATCTTCCTGAGAAACTTCCTTTTCTTCCGTCTCTGCTTCTTCGGGTTTTTCCGGCAAAGGCTGAGATTTTATTTCAACAACCTGTATTTCTGATTCATCATCTTTTTCAATGGCTATAACCTGCTGATTCTGTGACGCTGCAATAGCTGCTGCTCTTGCACGACCTATTGCACCGCGCTGTACTGCCATTTTACGCATTCTGTCCTGAGCCTCAAGTCTTTCCGCAACTCTTCTCGGAACAACAAGCATCATCTTAACAGTATCCTCACGAATTGCGTGTATCATTTCGTCAAACATTTCGGAGCCTTCGTGTCTGTATTCTACGACCGGATCATGCTGACCGTATGAACGCAGACGAATACCTCTTTTCAGCTCATCCATTGCATCAATGTGATCCATCCAGTAATTATCTACATTTTTCAAAAGATAAACTCTTTCAAGTTCACGCATTGTTTCTTCCGGTATAAGTTTTTCGTTTTCCTCATAGCGCTTCATTGCAATATCAGAAAGTTCGGTTATAAGATATTCTTTTTCAAGACGTTCAAGTTCGTCTGTTGTATAAACAAGTGTTTGCTCATCATCTTCATCAAGAACCCAGCCTTTAAGTGCATCTCTGAGCCCTTCAAGATTCCAGTGATCCTTGTCTTCATGCGGAAGATACTCGTTTACCTTGGACTCCATTGCCTCCGCTACCATTTTTATTATAGTATCACGAAGATTTAAACCATCAAGCACCTGATCTCTCTGAGAGTATATGATCTCACGCTGACGGTTGATAACATCGTCAAATTCGAGTACGCTCTTACGTATACTAAAGTTTCTGCCCTCTACTCTTGACTGTGCGCTTTCAATAACACTTGTGAGAAGTCTGCTTTCCAGTGCTTCATTATCCTCACCGGGCATTTTGTCCATTATAGCTTTAATCCTGTCGCCGCCAAAAAGACGTAGAATATCATCTTCTGCTGAAAGATAGAAACGGCTTGCACCGGGATCTCCCTGACGACCGGCACGACCTCTGAGCTGGTTATCAATACGTCTCGATTCGTGGCGTGTTGTACCCATGATAAACAGACCGCCTGCTTCACGAACCTTTTCAGCCTCTACATCTATATCAGCCTTATATTTTTCGAGAAGTTCCTTATACTTTGCACGTGCGTCAAGTATATCTTGATCGTCAGTTTCAGCATAACCGGTAGCCTCGTTGATAAGTTCCTCGCTGAAATTAAGTCTTCTCATTTCGTCTTTTGCAAGGAATTCCTCATTACCACCGAGTTTTATATCAGTACCACGTCCTGCCATATTTGTTGCAATCGTAACTGCACCGAGTTTACCGGCCTGTGCTACTATTTCAGCCTCTTTTTCATGGAATTTCGCATTCAGGACATTATGCTTTATTCCTCTCTTTTTCAGCAGTTTACTAAGTTCTTCAGATTTGTCTATGGAGATAGTACCTACAAGAACCGGCTGGCCATTCTTATTGGCTTCTTCTATGTCATCTATAAGTGTTTCAAACTTACCCTGTTCTGTACGGAAAATAAGATCAGGGAGATCAACTCTCTGTATCGGCTTGTTCGTCGGTATTTCGATAACGTCAAGACGATATATTTCGGAAAATTCTGTTTCCTCTGTCATTGCAGTACCGGTCATACCCGAGAGTTTTCTGTACAGACGGAAGAAATTCTGGAATGTGATAGTAGCAAGGGTTTTGCTCTCTCTTTCGACCTTAACACCCTCTTTTGCTTCTATAGCCTGATGCAGACCTTCATTATAGCGTCTGCCGTACATCAAACGACCGGTAAATTCGTCAACGATTATTACTTCGCCCTTTTCATTTACAACATAGTCAACATCACGGTGCATAACGCCGTGCGCCTTAATGGCCTGATTTATATGATGCTGGTATGTCAGATTTTCGGGATCAGTAAAGTTTTCAAGACCAAAGAATTTTTCTGCCTTTTTTACACCAACAGGAGTAAGTGTTGCGGTTTTAGCCTTTTCATCAACAATATAGTCAATCCCCTGCTCGATGTATTCATCATCGTTATCTTCTTTTGCATCAGTTTCAGTAATTCTCTTGCATTTCATTGTCTTTGCAAGTTCATCAGCTTTGTTATACAGTTCTGTAGATTTATCTCCCTGACCTGAAATAATGAGCGGAGTTCTTGCTTCATCTATGAGTATCGAGTCTACTTCGTCCACGATAGCAAAATTATGACCTCTCTGAACCTTGTTATCCTTGTACACTACCATGTTGTCACGAAGATAGTCAAAACCGAGTTCATTATTTGTAGCGTAAGTTATATCGGCATTATAAGCGATCTTTCTATCTTCGTTTGAAGTATCATGCTGGAGAATACCTACAGTAAGACCGAGAAAACGATACAGTTTTCCCATCCATTCAGCATCACGCTTTGCAAGGTATTCATTGACAGTAACTACATGAACGCCGTCACCTGCAAGTGCATTAAGATAAGCCGGAAGTGTTGCAACAAGAGTTTTTCCTTCACCGGTTTTCATTTCGCTTATTCTGCCTCTGTGAAGGATTATACCGCCTATTACCTGAACACGGAAATGTTTCATTCCCAATACACGCCACGATGCTTCACGACATACTGCAAATGCTTCGGGAAGAATAGAGTCAAGTATTTCGTCCTTACGTTTCTGAGAAATATCCGGTTCTTTGAACATTTCCTGAAAACGTCTTGTTTCTGCCCTAAGTTCATCATCAGAAAATCCCTGATACTTTTCTTCTAAAGCAAAAACCTTTTCAACCATAGGATTGATCTTTTTCAGTTCTTTTCTGCTGTTGCTTCCTTTAAACCATTCTTTTATACCCATGGGTCATTCACCTCATAAAAAAAAATTCACTTTATTATCAATCATCAACATCAACTATCTCGTCATCGTCATCGCCTTCTTCGGTTATATAACCTCCCGGAGAAAGTATGTTAAGTTTAGGGTCTTTTCCGTCAAGATCATCTTTTGATGCTGCAACGAGATCAAGCACATATGCCACATCACCGGATGAAGGCTCTCCTTTGTATACGTCGATTGTATAACCGCTTTCGTTTTTATAAACGTCACCTATTTCAAATTCATCATTTTTTGAATAACTTTGTACAATGATAACTGCATCGTTTTCCTCGAAGAATGAGTCATCAAGCGACTGCATGGAAGTATTGAAATCAAGCCCATCATCAGTGCTGTCGAGAGCATACGATTTTTTGTATTTATCATAGAACGCCTGCAAGTCACTTCTGTTCTTTATGTAATAAGTCAAAGGCTTGCTAAGGTCTGTTCCTGCCGAAATGATCTCACTGTCCGATATATCTACAGTAATTTTCAGCGGATCAATATACTGTCTCGGTGTGATTTGTTCGCCAGAATCGTCCTCGGATTCTTCCTCGTAGTCTTCATCATCCATGCTGATATCTATTATTATATCAGAAAGTTCACCGTCCTCCCCATCTTCACTGTTCTCATTTTCGTAAGAAGACGCTGATGACTCATTTGAAGCATTGTTTTCCGATTCTTCCGTATCATTTGAAGAAGCCTCTTTTGATGTATCTTTGGAAACCTCTTTTGAAGTTTCAGCAGATGATTCAGCCGATGAACCTGATGAAGATACTTCGGAATCTGTTTCAGATGATGATACTAAACTTTCCTGAAAGGAATCCTGTTGTAAAACACTGTTAGTATCATTGCCGCCTGTTTCTGTACCGCCTGTGGTGCCGCCGCTGCATGAACAAAATAATAATGCGATCATGGAGCTTATGACTATCCATGTTATTTTCTTTTTCAAAAAAACACCTCCATAGTTTATCAAAATCCGCCTTAATGTTTCAGCGGAACGAAAACATTTTCTTTGTTACTGCGAAGGAGTCTGCCGGTGGAAATTTTCTTACTGCCGCATTTCAGACAAGTTTTCACCGTACCGTACACATTAGTGTATGGAACACCGGTATTTTCAAGACGTGTCAATGTTTTACGATGTTCTCTTTCGATTTCCGGTGCAGTAAGATTTACTATTTCTTCAATCTGACCGTCAAGGTTTCCTCTTTCCATACCGTCAACGATCTTCTTTGCAATAACTATCTTGGAAATATACCTGTCGATATCCATTTCAGTTGCCTCAAAGCGACCGCAATCCTGACATTTTGAAACATTCATAACCTCATTTGCAGCACCGAAATTGCTCCTTATAAAGTTGAGATCAGTTTCGACACCTTTCTGATTGAAAACGGCAAGCTGTGCAGACATTGCAATAAGGGCAGAAAGAGTCTGTCCTGTCCAGAAACCTTTTTTGGGGTCGCTTATAGAGGATGTATTCAGGCTGAAATCCGCAAATCTGCCATTATTGCTGAATTCTTTGCCGAACATCGTACTATCACCGTTATGTTCCCAATTTTCTATACATTCCTGCACGATTTCTGCATACTGTTCTTTGCCGGTACTTTCGAGCAGTTTCTTAACCGATCTGAGTACCATTACATAATAGTCCATTAATCCCTCGTTACCGAAAACTTGTAAAAAGCCGTAAACAGACCTTTACAATATTGCACGTTTTCCGATAACACACTCCTTTCATGATTTTTGAATATTTTCCGGATATTCTGCACCGCAATCTGTGCTTTTTCTTATTTAGTCTATGCTTTGCAAAAATACAAAGATACATATTCATTATAAACGAAAAATCCGAAATATACAACAAGTTTTCTTAAATTATTTCAAAAGCTTCACAATAAACGATAATTTCCCGAAAATCGGATAATAAATCCGGCTTTCGGGAAGATCTGATACATTATTGTTTATCAAAAAGTAGAGTGAAGTCTTGACATTACGCCGGTGAACGTTTTATAATATATTACAAATCAACAAATTCCAAAACGTCTTGTCAAAATAAATAAAGCAACCGTAACAAATATTTTCATAGAAATCTTTTTAAGGAGTGTAAAAAAATGTCCGACAATCAAAGCACTATCGAAAAGGACTACAGCAAAGAATCCCGTGAAATACTTAGAAAGTTTGTTGAACAGCTGAACTCGTCCGATATACGAAACGGTGAATATCCCGAACTTGCTTCGACCGACCTGAAATATACTTCATCACTGCAAAGTAAAAGACTTGAAGAAAAAGATGCCTCTATACACTACAATTATGATACTGAATCTGTAATCAACGGCAGTGCGATCAAGCTGGATAAGGATACACACTATATTACAAGAATGCCCTTTTATATTGCACAAAGCAAAACAGAATATTCTGTCGGCGGAAAAGTAAAAAGAAAAGAAAATCTTCTTAAAACAATGTTTGCCAATGTTATATGGCTCATAGACCAAAATGTCAGTCAAAACAACAATAAAAATGAAACATACTGCTGTCCTAACTGCGGCGCAACAAGTACTGTCAAACAGCTTCTTTCCGGCTGTCCTTTCTGCCAGACAAGATTTATGATGTCTGATTTGTTTCCAAAAGTCACAAACTATTATGATGCTGATACAAAAGGAACTATACATTCTACCGTTCTGCCGTTTTCACTTTTCGGAATCCTTGTAATACTCTGCATTTACGGACTTACAAGCTATGACACATTAATGACGACTTTCACATCCGACAATATGACACATAAGATAATACAGGCAGTACTGCTTTTGGGCTGTTGTATTATCGGATTTCTTTCCGGTTACGTTCTGAAAGTACTTGCGAATATCATATATATTTTGTCATACACCATTTTTTATCTTCCGAGTTTGTTCCGAATGATAAAAACAAAACGAAAGCTTCCCGAATTTATGAGAAACTTTGAAAAAAATTTCACTCTGGATTATTTTATCGGAAAATTGATTTACCTTGCCCGAACTATGGTGTATAGTGAAGATTACGAAAACTGCGCTGTTTATTGCGGTGAACCTATGGAAAATACGTGCAAGAACATAATTGATATGACATATTGGGGATTCATAAACGCCAAAAAATTTTATATACAGGACGATCACGCATATATAGATATTGACCTTTTTATGCAAACTATATATTGTAAGGGCCGTCATATTTCAAAGAAAAGCGATTGGTTCAATTTTCTGATATGCAAAAGTATACACGCAGAAACCGATCACGGTTTTTCGATACATAAAATCGAATGTAAAAGCTGCGGTGCAAGTTTCGATGCGACAAGAGAAAAACACTGTCCGTACTGTAACTCAAACTATGATCTTTCAGATTATGACTGGGTAATAAAGCGATTCAAAAAGAAATAAGCAAACCAAAGAAAAAAATTGAGAAATAAAATTACAAGGAGGGCCAATTTATGATTTTTTCCCGTGGTATGCGTGATAAACTCAGCAATCACCTTAATACCGACAATGATATCAATATCTCTTCTTCAATAAGCGGTTCTGCCGTCTATGACTTCTGCTGTTTCGGCATAGACAAAAACGGCAAACTCTCTGACGAAAGATATATGATATTCTACAATCAGACATCTTCCCCAAATAGTGAAATCTGCTTCACTTCTTCGGGAAATACCGCAAGTTATACGGTACGACTTGCACAGCTTCCGCCGCATATCGAAAAGCTTGTCTTTACTGTAAGCATAGACGGCAGCGGAACTATGAAAGAGATTTCCGAACACCGCATTTCTGTTTCACAAAACGGCTCGGAAAAAATTTCAATGAGCCTGACAGGAAAAGATTTTAACAATGAAAAGGCTATCATCTCATTTGAAATATACCGCAAAGACGGATGGCGCATATCTACTGTCGCAAACGGCTTTAACGGCGGACTTTCTGCACTACTTTCAAAGTATGGCGGCGAGGAATTAAAAGACTCTGCCGCACCACCACCTCCTCCACCACCACAGTACTCTCGTCAGACACCGCCGCCACCGCCGCCGCAGTTCTCACGTCAGACACCGCCGCCACCTCCGCCGCAGCTCTCACGTCA
>CACXGC010000134.1 GCA_902767155.1 uncultured Ruminococcus sp.
AATTACTGCTTTCATCAATCCCGAAGATTATTACACCTCCGTCATCCTGATTAGAAAAGCTCGAAAGTGTATCGAAAAGCTTTTCGGCAACTCCGCCCTTGCACTTTTTAAGTTCGACATTTTGAAATTCAGCTTTTGCTTTTTTAACTTTTACTATCAACTCTTTTAAATCTTGCTCAAACATTTTTAATTTCGCCTCCGACTATTTTAATTATATGCTAAGAATTAAAAAATATCAATGTTTTTTTAAAGATTAACACAAAATTTAAAATACTACAGAAAAGATTAAAATTTAACATTAAAAATTAAACAAATGTATTTACAGTAAAATTTTCTATTTTATGATCGAATTATCAATAATACGTAGGTTTACAAGTATGCCAAACACCCATAATGCGCAGGTAACAACATTTTTGCAAAAGAATATAACTTTATTATGGCGATACAAAGCCTTGCCGAGAGGTAAGTATAAAGCATAGAAATTGCGACCAAATAAAGATAACAAGCAAAGAAAATCAGGACTTCCACAGTAAATGGGAGTCTTGTTTTTGTTTGTAAACATTTTTTGAACAGACAGCTATATGTCCGCTTGTTGATGTATAATGTTATAAAAGAACTGAAACAGGGTGATATCAATGGAAAATGAAATATCCGACAGAACACTGGAAATATTCTATCGTCTGCTGAGAGGTGAAGCTGTCAGCAATAAGGCAGTAGCCGAAAAATACGGAATATCCTCACGCACCGTAAGCCGTGACATAGGCAGAATACAGGATTTTCTGGCAGATAATCGTGAGTTGATGCAGAACGCTGAGGTCGTTTATTCACACAAGGAAAAAGCCTATATTCTGAAAAGCGATGAATTTCTAAAAAATCAGGAGCTTTTCGCATTGGCTAAAATCGTTTTAGGTTCAAGGAGCCTTAGCAAAGAAGAGCTTGTGACGATACTGGGCAAGCTTAAAAAGTTTACAACAACGGAAGACAGGCAAAGCCTTGAAAACATCATACGCAAAGAAGTGTATCATTATCATCCGGTGCGGTCTGATTGTGAGAGTGTTATTTCTAATCTCTGGCGGCTTATACAGTGTATAGAAAACAAAAGCAGCATATCTGTAAGCTATATCAAAATGGACAGGAGCGAGGTAATTCGCAAGCTGATACCTTCGGCGATAATGTTCAGCGAATATTATTTCTATCTTGTGGCTTATGATGTGGACAAGGAAAACCACATTGCAAAGTATTTCCGCATTGACAGGCTAAAAAGCATTACCGAACACCGTGAGAAAATTCAGCTTGACAAGAAATACGATTTTGACGAGGGGGAGCTGCGTGAGAAAAACCAATTCATGTTTCCTGGCGATGTGATGAAGATAACCTTTGAGTTTACAGGTCCGTCTGTGCAGGCTGTGCTTGACCGTCTGCCTACTGCAAAGGTAATTGAAAAGGACGGCAATAAAAGCATTATCACAGCAGAAGTCAATTACGGCAGAGGGATCATTATGTATCTGCTCAGTCAGGGAAGCTGGGTGAGGGTGATTTCGCCGGAGACACTTATTCATGATATTTATGAAGAATTAAGTATTATTTCTGATTATTATAAATAAAATTATTGAAATATTAAGAAAAAAATGTTATAATTGTAACAATTCACAATGAATAATATTATTTAATATTATATAATAAGATAGATTCCAATTTGGATGAATTACTATCCGTTATGAAAGATTCCACAGATGAAGCCGAAAAAAAATAATTACGCTTGAGATACTTGGCTTATTAAAGGCGGATGAGGAATTTGATGAAAGTGAACATGTCTTTTTTGGTAAAGTCAAAGAGTCATTTTTGTTAAGTGATGAATTCTGTGATAAAACAGAGTCATTGCTTGATAAGTACACAAACATATATAAAGAGCTGTATAGTTTTATATGTTGACAGTTTTTGAAATACTGTCAAACAGGAGGTGGGAAACATGTCAGAATTTGTTTTGGCTGCTTCAAAAAATTATTATCCTGACAAAAGTGAAAATGTAATGCAAAGCATTTTTTCTCAGTATGAGAGGGTTATTGTTCAGTCAATAATTACATCTTTCGGACTTGACTTTCTTATCAAAGATCAGCATGGCGGAGATGTTGATACTATACATAATGTTCGTCAGATCGGTAAAGATCCGAATATGACATATAAAAACAAGCAAAATCAGAGAGATTATGAAAATCGTGGAGAATATAATTCTACAAGCTATCACAGTCACCCGGGATATATACAAAAGAACAAGGAAGTAAGTCAACAGAAAAAAGACGGAACACTGACCGATGCATACACGGGGGAAAAGATTGCTCCAAATGAAAAAACAAACCTTGATCATGTGATATCTGCAAAAGAGATTCATGATGATCCCGGAAGAGTTCTTTCAGGATTAGATGGTACGAAATTAGCTAACAGTGATGAAAATCTGAAGCCAACCGGAGAATCTATAAATAAATCTAAAAAAGCTTACTCTATGGATGAGTTTATCAACAGACTTGAAAAAACTCAGGAACAAAGACAGAAAAGAATAGACGAATTAAATTCAAAGCCAAACCTTTCTGACAGCGAACGAAAGGAACTTAAAAAGCTTTCACAGCTACAATCTGCTGATAAGGAAAAAATGCGGGAGATAGATAAAAAAGCAAGAAAAGAATATGAATACAAAATAGCAAAAGAATATTATACAAGCAAGAAATTTGCCACGGATGTTGCTGTCTCCGCTGGCAAGGTCGGAGTAAAAATGGGAATCCGTCAGGCACTTGGTCTTGTATTTACAGAGATATGGTTTTCTGTTAAGGAAGAGTTTGTAAAATATGACGTACATCCGGGCTGGAAAATGGATATGGGGGACTTTTTCAAAGCAATTGGTGAAGGTGTCAAAAACGGTTTTGCATCTGCAAAATCAAAGTATAAGGAAATACTCTCAAATTTTGCAAGCGGTACATTTTCAGGTATTTTTTCAAGCATTACTACCACTATCTGCAATATATTTTTTACAACAGCAAAAAATGTTGTAAAGATCATCCGTGAATCTTTTTCGTCAATAGTAGAAGCAGGAAAAATACTTCTCTTTAACCCGGATAATCTTCCCTTTGGCGAGAGAATACGTGCAGCAGTCAAAATAATTGCGACTGGTGCAAGTGTCATACTTGGTACATTGGTAAGTGAAGCTATTGGAAAAACACCGGTTGCAGCAATTCCTGTTATCGGAGATATTGTTAAAACCTTCTGCGGTACGCTTTGTACCGGTATTGTAAGCTGTACACTACTGTATTTTTTAGACAGAAGTTCGGTTATTAACAAAATAGTAAATATGCTGAACAAAATACCGACATTGGAAGATAATGTCAGATATTTCCAGGAACAGGCTTTGCTGTTTGAACGATATGCAGCGGAATTGATGAAAATTGATCTTGAAAAATTCAAGCAGGAGACATCAGCTTATAACCGCATTGCATCACAAATAAATGAAAATACATCTGATGAGGAACTCAACTTTATACTAAGAAGATCACTCAAGCAGCTTGGTATTAAGATGAGCTGGGAAAAATCACATGATAGCTTTGATAGTTTCATGAGTGACAAAAAATCCAAGATGGTGTTTGACTAGTATGTTTGAATGTGATATGTGCGGATGCTGCTGTCGTCATCTTGATATGTCACCGCTTTATAAAGAACTTGACAGAGGAGACGGGATATGTCGTTATCTTGACGGTAATTTGTGTAGCATTTACCAGACAAGACCTTTGATTTGCAGGGTTGATGAATGTTATGATCTTTATTTCAAAAAAGAAATGACAAAACAGGAATTCTATGAGCTGAATTATAAAATGTGTAAAAAGTTGAAAGGAGAATAAATATGCCATTACCATTAATTTTAGGAATAGGAGCTGCCATTGCAGCAGTAGGAGGAGTTGGAGCAGGTATTCACGGCGGAGTGAAAATGAAGGAAGCCAAAGATACTATGGAAGGTGCACAATGCCGACATGAAAAAAATGTAAAAAGATTTGAAGAACAAAACAAGCAAACAACTGAAGTCATGGACGAACTCGGAAAGCTTGAACTTGAAATTGTACAAAGCTTTTCTACCTTTGCTGATCTGATAGAAAAAATACATAACCGTCCTGAGTTTAAAAAAATCGATAGCAAGGGTACAAATATTCCGGTTTATTCACCCGAAGAGATAAAAAAAGTTTCTGTCGGTGCAGGTTTACTGATTGGTGGATTAGGCGGCGCTGCGGCAGGGACGGCAGGCGGTTTTGCAGCGGCTGGAGTAACGACTACCGCTGTAATGGCACTTGGAACAGCATCAACAGGAACGGCAATCGCCACCTTGTCAGGTGCAGCAGCCACAAATGCAACATTGGCAGCATTGGGCGGTGGTGCGATTGCTGCGGGTGGCGGTGGTATAGCTTTAGGAACAGCTGTGCTTGGCGGTGCAACGCTTGGTGTTGGTCTGCTTGTCGGAGGAATTATTTTTAATTTCACGGGCAGCAAGCTGTCTGACAAAGCTGACGAAGCCTGGGCTCAAATGAAAAAGGCCGAAAAAGAGATCGACAAGAGCTGTGAATATCTTAAAGAACTTCAGAATTGCGCAGAAAGTTATAAATCAACTCTTGATAAGCTCAGAAAAATCTATGATTCACAGATCAAAAAAATGTCCACTCTTATTATCGATATGGAGATAACCGACTGGAACGAAATGCCTCGTAACGGAAAACTGATCGTAGAAAACACAGCCTATCTCGTAGGAGTTCTGTATAATATGTGTAAGGTACAGATTGTTTTACAGAGCGAAAATGAAAATGAG
>CACXGC010000135.1 GCA_902767155.1 uncultured Ruminococcus sp.
CAAATAATAAGTCAGCCTTACGGCTGACCGGCAATTCATCCCCGACCTATAGAGGTCGGAGTCTTCTTGCCGCTTTAGGATAAAATACGCAGATTATTTCAATGTTTCTACAGACTATATTCTTGGAAGAAGTACCCGAATAGAAGAATGAGCTGTACAAAAAATATGTCAAGTCAGTAATTATTTCCAGAAAACCGGTGAACCGCTGTTCATCGGTTTTTGCATTATGGCGAAAAAATCCGAAACCAAATTCTGACTGTTTGTCGATTTTTCTCTTTACGAATTCCTGATATTGTGGTATACTTATTCGTGAGTAGTGTAATACCGACAAATTTTTCGGAAACTTAGCTGCTGATTTGCGACGGGGGATTTTTTTATGCTGAAAGAAAATGAAAAGCTTGAACCGCTCGGCAACGGAGTAAAAATAATCGTTTCGGATGAACATAAATTCTGGACGGATACGGTTCTGCTCGCAAATTTTGCTGCACCTAAAAAATCGGATAAGGCTTGTGACCTTGGCAGCGGCTGCGGATCAATACCGCTTATATGGCTGCGAAACGGAAAGCCTGAAAGAATTACTGCTGTAGAGATTCAGGAAAATGCCTACGATATGCTGAAAAGAAGTGCAGAGTTGAACGGATTTGAAAACAGGATAGAAATACTGTGTTCCGACCTTAGAGAACTGCGTGGAAAAGTTCAGCTTTCGTCATATGATCTTGTTGTGTGCAATCCGCCTTACAAGGCTGACGGAACAGGTATTCAAAGCAGTAATTCCGCTCATCTTATCGCACGTCATGAAAGTATGTGCACAATGGACGATATAGCCGCCGCAGCATCATCTTTGCTTAATTTTTCGGGAAGGTTCTGTATATGTCAGCGACCTGAAAGACTTTGCGACGTTATTTGTTCAATGCGTCAGTATGGCATAGAGCCTAAACGTCTGAGATTTGTTCAGCAAAGGAAAAATAAAGCTCCCAAGCTTTTTTTGCTTGAGGGAAGAAAAGGCGGTCGCCCGTGTGGTCTCGTAACTATGCCCGTGTTATTCATAGAAAATGAAAACGGAGATTTTTCTGACGAAATGATTGAAATATATGGCGCTTACAAGGAGGAATTTATCTGAGCGGAATACTTTATGTTGTCGGTGTGCCTATAGGAAATTCTGAGGATATTTCTCCAAGAGCAGTAAGAACTTTGCAGACTGTTGATTTTATTGCGGCGGAAGATACAAGAGTAACTGTGAAACTTCTGAAAAGATTGTCAATTGATAAGCCCATGGTGAGTTTCAACAAGGGTGATTTCTGCAAAACAGAGGAAGAGATATGCGAAAAAATCTTATGGGGAGAGGATTGTGCATTAGTCAGTGATGCTGGTATGCCATGCATATCTGATCCGGGAGAAAAACTGGTTCGTATCTGTGCTGAAAATGCTGTTGAGATACACGCTGTACCCGGACCGACGGCTCTGACAAGTGCATTGGCGATTTCCGGTCTTTCAACAGGACGCTTTACGTTTGAGGGATTCCTCACTGTTAAAAAGGCAGGACGCTATGAACATCTTCTTTCTTTGAAAGATGAAAAAAGAACGATGATTTTTTACGAGGCACCAAAAAAATTGCCCGAAACACTTATGGATATGCTGAAATATTTCGGCAACAGGAAAATAGCAATCGTCAGGGAACTGACAAAAAATAACGAAGAAGTTATAAGAACATCTCTTAAGCAGGCTGCTGTAAAATATGCAGACGGTTCTGTAAAAGGGGAAGTCGTTTTGATAATAGAAGGTTTTCAGCAATCTGCGGAAATTTTGTAATACAGGATACTATGCATTTGACGCATAAAATTGCTGATATTATAGTAAAGGAGAGATAAGTGTTATGGATGTGATACTGGCATCAGCATCGCCAAGGAGAAAGCGACTTTTATCAAAGCTTTATTCTGAATTTAAAGTTATCCCTTCTGATGTGAGGGAACTTGTTCCGAGAGGAATGGAAGTCGAAAACTGTTCAGAATATCTTGCCTGTGCAAAAGCAGAAATAGTTTCGCACGGCAGAGAAAAATGTCTTGTTATCGGATGTGATACTTCTGTTGTTTGTGAGGGAAAAATGTTAAATAAGCCAAGAGATACCAATGACGCAAGAATCATGATGAATATGCTTTCCGGTTCTGTTCATCGTGTCATTACAGGCTGCTGTCTGTTTTATCTCGGCAAGCATTACAGCTTTTCTGTTTCGACAGATGTGGAATTTTACGAACTTTCCGAACAGGAAATAGAAAGCTATATAAATACTTCCGAGCCTTATGACAAGGCTGGCGGTTACGGAATTCAGGGACAAGGTGCTTTTTTTGTAAAAGGAATACACGGCGATTATTACAATGTTGTGGGTCTGCCTGTTGCAAGGCTGAAAAGAGCAATATCAGAATTTCTTGAAAGCGAGGAAATAAAAGAACTTACAAAAAATAACTGAGAAAGGTGATAATTTATGGTATACGTATTTTTGGCAAACGGATTTGAAGAAGTTGAGGCTATGACTCCTATTGATATCCTTAGAAGAGGAAAAGTCGAAGTGAAAACAGTTGGTATCGGCGGAAAAGTAATAACAGGTTCTCATAAGATTCATGTGATAACCGATATCTCAACGGAAAAGATTGATATTTCAAAAGCCGATGCAGTAATTCTTCCCGGCGGAATGCCCGGAACTCTTAATCTCGAAAAAGATGAAACTGTCATAAAAACAGTAAAATATTGCTTTGAACAGCATAAAATAATCGGAGCTATATGTGCCGCACCTTCTATACTCGGACATCTTGGTATGCTGAGAGGTAAGAAGGCTACAGCATATCCCGGATTTGAATCGGAATTGCAGGGAGCTTTTTTTGAAAACGGATTTGTTGAAAAAGATGATAACATTATAACTGCAAGAGGTATGGGTGTTTCTGTGGAATTTGGTCTTACACTGTTAGCAGCACTGAAAAGTCAGAAAGTTGCCGACAATGTAAGGGATTCGATACAATGTCAATGAAAATGCTCAAAACATCGGTGAGGGAACAGGCAAAGCAAAAGCGTCTTGCTATGACAAAAGAATCAAAACAGAAATCGGACAGCATGATATGCAGCAAAGTTCTTGATTTGCTCAAACGTATGAATGTCTTTCAGGTTCTGTGTTATGTTTCATCATACGCAGCAGAAATTTCCACAATCCATGTTATACAGACTCTGCTTGCAGAAGGTACGGAAATTGCTGTGCCGAAATGCATAGGTGACGGAAATGATATGAAATTCTATGTCATACACTCACTTGATGACCTTGAACGATGCCGTTTTAATATCCTCGAACCGGATACAGAAAAATGTTCCGAAGTTATAGTTTCGGAAAACTCTGTTTGTATCGTTCCGGGACTTGCGTTTGATAAAAATCGTCAGCGTGTGGGATTTGGAAAAGGATATTATGACAAATTTCTGTCCGGCTATTCCGGCATAACAATAGGACTTTGCTGTGACTGCTGTATGTATGAAAATGTGCCTGCGGAACAGCATGATCGTCCTGTAGATATTCTGGTGACGGAATCTTCTGTTTACGTGTCTGACGACAAAAGAATTAAGGAGGGATCATTCTTGTGAATAATGATCTGGAACAGAAAAGAAAAGAAAAGGTGGAAAGCTTCAAACTGCACTTTGATGACAGTTTCGATGATATGTACGACGATATCGAAAGCACTACTCCGCCAGCAGCGGATGAAAACAGCAGTGAAGAACCTGTCGATCTCAGCAGTAAAAGCAATCCGGAAGAGGAAGTTGTATTTCAGGATACAGATTCCGACAGCAATATTTCCAGCTACAGTGATGAAGCTGTACAACAGGATCTCAGCCATCTTCTGAATAAGAAAGAACTCCGTGCCGCAAAGCGTTATGACAAAAAACGCCGCCATCTTAAAGCAAAGAAAAATCGTGTCATATTCCGTACTGTCTGGCTTATGATGGTAATTTTCGTCTCGATCATGATAGCCCAGTACCTTATGGTGGGAATAAATGATTTTCTTGCGGTCGGACGTGAGGAAGAAAAAACTGTTGAAGTAACTATACCGCCCAATGCAACACTTGATGAAATAACAGATATTCTCATTCAAAATAAAATTATCAAGAGCGAGAACTTTTTCAAGCTTTTCGCTATAGTTACAAAATCTACGACGGGATTTACTCAGGGTACTTTTGAAGTGCCTACAAACAAGGACTATATGGCGCTTATAAATACTCTCCAGTCGGAAGAAAACCGTACAGATACAGTTACTATACAGTTCCGTGAAGGTATTACAATACACGAAATGGCTGAATTGCTTGAAAAGAATAAAGTATGTACAGTTGATGATTTCCTGACAAAATGTAATTCCGATGAATTTGACGAGGATTACGAATTCCTCAGCGGTATCAAAAACAAGAGCAGCCGTTATTATAAACTTGAAGGCTATCTTTTCCCCGATACTTACGAATTCCTTGTCGGAGAAAATCCGTCTTCCGTAATGTACAAGTTCCTTCGCAACTACAAGGAAAAAGTTTACTACACGAAAGAAAGATTCGTTCAGGGAGAAAAGAAAAGTACTATTGCACAAAAAGCAGAAAAACTTGGTATGTCAATGGAAGATGTTGTAACACTTGCGTCATTGATTCAGGCGGAAGCAGCAAATACAGAAGATATGTACAATATTTCGTCTGTACTTCATAATCGTCTTGCAACAAAGGAGAACGACGGAGAGAGTCCGTTCGGTGAAGGTGGTTTCCTGTTCTTACAGCTTGACTCTACAGAGTTTTATCCGTATAAAACACAGGAAAAGGTTCCGGCAAGCATCCGTGCAACTTACACAAGTACCTATGATACGTACAAGTATAAGGGTCTTCCGGCAGGTCCTATATGCAACCCGAGTCTTGAGGCACTGAAAGCAGCTGTAAATCCGAATGAAACAGATTATTACTACTTCTGTCATAAAGCTGCAACTTCGGAAGAACCTGCTGTCGCATACTATGCAAGCACAAACAGCGAACATTTAGCAAATCTCGAAGAAGCCGGTCTTATTTGATATAATTACGGGACTGTCGCACTAAGAACTTTTTCTTTTGCGACAGCCCCTTGCTTTTTATTACGTTACAGTTGCCTGTCCCGTATTATAATCTTATCATAAGTGCCGAATATGCCGGAATGTTGACTGTCAAAACGTCACCGTTCTGACGGAAAAGATTCTGCGGCTCGTCTGTATTTCCTCCGAATTTTCTGTCATCCGAACACAAAAGCATTTCTGCTGTTCCGCAATCCGAAACTTTCACCTGATAATCTCTCTGTTCCTTATTTCCGAAGTTGAATACAGTGAGCAGTGTTTCCTTTTTGCTGCGGCGTATTATCGCATATATGAGTCTGCTTTCCTGATTGCAGTCCGCCCACTCAAAATTGTCTTTTTCATAATCTTCCGCAAAAGCTGACTCACTCAGATACAAATTATTCAGCTTTCTCATATATTCATTGAATCCCTTATGTTTGGGGTCGTCAAGCAAATAAAAATCCTGCTCACGTCTTTCGTCCCACTCACGGAACTGTCCCAGTTCATTGCCCATAAAGTTAAGCTTTTTTCCCGGATGTGCCGACATATACATATAAAGCGCTCTCGCCTGACTAAGCTTTTCTTCTGTTGTACCGTACATCTTGTTGGCGATTGTTCCTTTTCCGTGTACAACCTCGTCATGAGACAGCGGAAGAAGATAATTCTCATCCCCGAAATACAGCATTGAAAACGTAAGCTTATGATATTTCTCCGGACGTTTCTCTGGTGCAAGAGCGAAAAATGAAAGTGTATCGTTCATCCATCCCAAATCCCATTTGTAGTCAAATCCAAGTCCGCCCTTTTCGGCATCTTTCGTTATTCCTTTGAAACTTGTGCTGTCCTCGGCAATAAGCATACATCCCGGATTTTCCTTTTTCAGAAATCTATTCATATTCTTGACAAAATCGACTGCATTGCTGTTTACGCCTCTTCTTTCGTCGCCCTGCCAGTAAATTATACGGCTTATTGCATCCATACGAAGTCCGTCAAAATGAAATTCTTTCAGCCAGTAATTTGCCGACGACTGCAAAAATGTCTTGACCTCTCCACGTGAATGCATGAAGTTACAGCTTCCCCATTCGCTCATGCCAACATCATTACTCGGATATTCGTACAATGCAGCACCATCATATTTTGCAAGACCATATGCATCTACTGCAAAATGTACCGGAACAAAATCGAGAATCGCCCCGATATCGTTATGGTGGAGCATATCAATAAGTTTCATAAGTTGCTCAGGTGTTCCGTAACGGCTTGTTGGTGCAAAATAACCTGTTGTCTGATATCCCCAGCTGTTGTCGCTCGGATGCTCACAAAGCGGAAGAAACTCAACATAGTTATATCCGCTTTCTTTCAGGTAAGGAATAAGGATATTTCCAAGTTCCTCATAATTGTACCAGTCTGCCGGACCGTCACCCGGTTTGCGGAATGAACCGGCATGAAGTTCATAAATATTGAGCGGCTTGTTTTTCATATCGCTGCGTTTCTTCATCCAATCATTATCAGTGAACTTGTAACTTTTCAAATCAGATACAATTGACTTATGATCGGGGCGGAGTTCCATCGCATAACCGTAAGGGTCGCAATGGTCAACAGAACCTCTGCCGGAATAAATGCGGTATTCATATTTTGTACCAACGGGAAGTTTTTCAACGACTGCCTCATAAAACTGACCGTTATATACACGTTCCATAGGCGTAGGATTTCCGTCGATAATAAGTTCAACTTTCTGTGCCTGAGGTGCAAACGTACAGAATGTCGTTTTTTCGGGCGTATAGTGTGCGCCAAGAATCTCATAAGCATCAAACATCTGACCTGTGTAAAAACCATAAAAATCCATTAGAAATTCCTCCCTGATATTGATTAGTATTTGTTTTCGTACTATAATCAGTATAGCACTTTGTCGAAAAAAATCAATTTACAGATTTAGTCTGTAGTCTATTAATTGACGCTAATCAAAAATCAACAAGGAGGTTTTTTTATGGATCTGCGTGAAAAGAAAACCAAGAGAAGTATTACAAATGCCTTTATCAATATCCGCTCAAAAAAGCCGCTCGAAAGAATAACCGTAAAAGAATTGTGTGAATGTGCCGAAATAAGCAAAGCAACATTTTATCTGCATTATCGTGACATTTATGACCTTTCGGAAGTTCTGCAAAAGAATGTCGTGAAAGAAATACTGTCTCATATCAGTGATGCCGGCGATATGATTTACGACCCTACAAAGTCAAGCAAGGAAATGATTGAGGGATTTTATGCCAGCCGTTCCATGGTAAATATACTTTTTTCAGGCTCTCAGTTTTCGAGACTGCCCGAGATGATAGAGAACGAAATAAAGGAAATTCTTTTCGGAAAATATCCCGACCTGAAAAACGATGTCTATGCAAATGTTCGTCTGACATATCAGCTCATGGGAAGTTTTTACGCTTTCTACAAATATGAAAACGAATTCGGCTACAAAAATGTTTTTGATTCTGTTCAGCGCATTACCGAACTTTTTACCCTATAATACAGAAACAGGCTGTCGCAAAAGAAAAAGTTCTTAGTGCGACAACCCGTTCTTTTTATCCCAATAAAACATCATGTTATTCGTCCGGCAAATCTTCAACAACATCTGTTGGTATTTTGCCTCCGGTCAGAAATTCTATACTGCGCTCTATACTGTCCTTTGTTCCTGCAAAATTATTGCTGCCGCCGTTTCGATAATCAAACATATCACAGAAATGATGTATATCATCGCTCAGCTTTTCAAGATATCCGCCTGTCAGACGAGAAGTAGCCTCGTAAAAAGCCTGATAATTTTTTCCAAGACCTTTCTGGTCACTGTTCATGAGCAAATGAAAATGTTCGAGACAGATAAACTGCTGTTCGCTGTAAAGCTGACGGAATTCCGGCTCGGCTATCCACATAGCATGGACTATTCTCGTCATATTCTCCATATTCTGCTTGATATCACGGCATATAAAACAATCGTGTATCATTGCTTCAAGAGCCGCCATTTTTTTCTTATCAGGTTTTTTCGGCGGAATTTTCGGTACAAATTCGTCAGATATCTGTTTAAGATGACTCTCAAGAATCAGGGCATTAGGCAGACGTTTGCCAATATGCACCATCATTTCAAAATGGCGGAAACAAAATCCCTGTTCATTCGTCTTTACTCTTACACTTGGCTCCATCATAGCCGCACCCGTGATATACTCTGCTTTACGATGTTCAAGCATATCACGCATTCTGCACATAGGGCAGCCCTCTCTCGGCATAAACACATCATTTATCGGTATACTGCAAATATTTTCCTGCACGCCAAACACCTCGCTATAAAAATTTCTGCTTTACCAGCCTGAGTCAATTATAGCTTATTTGAACAAAAAAGTAAACAACTACAGGAAATTTTAGTTAAATTTTTCCGCAAACCATACATCGGGAGCTGTAAAAGTTTTGCCGTTAAGGTAGGCAAGAGAACCGCTGTCTGTCGTAAAGCGGAAAGTAAGCTTGTACGAATACAAAGCCTGCCATTTATAGCCATATTTTCTGTTAATCTCATTTTTTCCGTACTTTCCGTCACCGAGAAGAGGATGACCGATAAACGCCATATGCGCCCTTATCTGGTGAGTTCTTCCTGTCAGGAGATCGACTTCAAGCAGGCTAAGACCGTCTTTTTCCGCTAAAACACGGTATTTTGTTTTTATAATCTTACTGTTCGGTGAGGGTTTTTTAGAAATGTATACTCTGTTCTGCTTTTCGTTCTTTTCAAGATAGTCTACAAGCAGATCTTCTTTTTTCTCAAATATTCCGACTGCTGTGCAAAGATACAGCTTTTCCAGTTCCCTGTCTTTGAGCTTCTGATTCATAACACGCAATGCCTCAGCAGTTTTTGCCGCAATAACAATTCCGCCTGTATTTCTGTCGATACGGTTGACAAGTGCCGGAGCAAATGATTGCTCCTCACACGGATCATATTCACCTTTGTCGTAAAGATAATGTTGTACCCTTGCTATAAGCGAATCAAAATGATAGTTCTCATCCGGATGAACAATCAGTCCCGGCTTTTTGTTCAGCAGCATGATATTTTCATCTTCATAGATTATGTCAATTTTTGCTGGTGCTTTCATAAAATCATACTGTTCTCCGCTTTGTTCAAAAAATTCATCCTTGATAAAAAATGTAAGTACATCGCCCTGATTCAGTTTTGTATCAATATCGCATTTCTTACCGTTGACTTTTACACACTTTTTCCTGATATATTTATACATCAGCGACTGCGGCATATTTTTGAATTTTTTGCTCAGAAACTTGTCGAGACGCTGACCGGCATCATTTGCACCTATTTCCAATGTCCTCATACAATTCTTTCCTTTACTTTTTGATAAACAAAGGGGCTGCCGCAAAAGAAAAAGTTCTTAGTGCGACAACCCTCAGCAAGCTGGAAATGGGACTCGAACCCACGACCTGCTCATTACGAATGAGCTGCTCTACCGGCTGAGCTAATCCAGCATTTACAAGCGGTGACACTTTTCACCGCCATACCATTATATAATAAATTCCCCATGTTGTCAAGTGCAGAAAAATTTTCTTTCCGCAATCAATTCAGGCAAAAAGCGACCAGCATTTTTTCGTATTGGAGTAATGTGTTATAAGACGATGGAATTAGTGTTGCCAAAAATGTATTTTTTTGCTATAATCGTAGTACAATTGATACAGGTGCTATAAAATGAGAAATCGGAGAGTGAAAAAATTGAACGAAAAAAAAATTCCGCTGCCGCACTGTCACAATGCAAAAGACAACCGCATAATTGAAGAAATGCCCTCACTTGAAACAATACGAACAGTAGCGGATGCAATGAAACAGCTCGGCGACCCGAGCAGACTGCGTATTTTTTGGCTTTTGTGCCACTGCGAGGAATGTGTTATCAACATTGCCGCCGCAACAGGAATGTCAAGTCCGGCAGTTTCTCATCATCTGAAACTGCTCAAAGATGCCGGTCTTATCGTTGCCAACCGAAACGGAAAAGAAATGTATTACCGTGCGGCTGATACAGATATTGTTCTGAAACTTCACCACACTATAGAAGAAGTTGCTCGTATTTCATGTCCGGAATAGAATTCAGACAAAGAGGCTGTGAAGAGAATGGGAAATGCATCCCAAAGCTTCACAGCCTTTTTTTATTATTCTTCAGTTTCGCCGATTTTACAGCCTTTTTCGTTTTCTTCCGTCCATATTGAATAATTTGATTTTCCGTTTTTCTTTATGGTATAGAGCATTGTATCAGCGTGTTTCAGTGCGATGTTCATATGAATCTGGTCGTATATATCCATACCGGCAATACCTATAGAACATGATACACGATGCTTTTCCGGAACATTTGCTTTTGCATGGATAACTGCCTCAATTTCCGGAATGAAGTAATTGCTGTCCTTTATGCCCTTGTACACTTCCTTTGCTATTTTCTCGCCCTCGTCAACTCCAAGACCCGGCAGAACTATAAGGAATTCGTCACCGCCGTATCTTACAGCATAACCTTTGTTTGCTACAACACGTTCAAACAGTCGTGAAAATGCTATCAGTATTTCGTCACCGACATCATGACCGTATGTGTCATTGCAGAATTTGAAGTTGTCAAGGTCAAGATAAATTACTGTTGCCGGAATATCATCACGCTTACCCATATCTACAAGACGTGAATAGTCGTCGATTTTTTTCGAGAAACCTTGTCTGTTATAAAGACCCGTAAGCAGGTCGGTAACTGCACTTTGCTGGAGCTTGTGATTCATTTCGTTTATTTCATCTCTTGCCTTAAGACGATAAATAGTGTCATTCATCTGGCGCAAAGCGAATTTGAATATCGTAAGGTCATTTCTGTCGAGGAAAAGAATATTTCCTGTCATATTCTCATGAAGTTCAATGCAGGCTATCATGAAACCTGAAAGTTCATCATTCATAGTAACCGGAACACAGGCGAAAGATACAATATTATTTATGCCGAATATGCGGAGTATAGGCGTATACTCATAGAATTCTCTGTCATAGCGTGAAGCAACAAATTCTTTTTTGTGTCGTTTCAGATAATTTACAACGCCGTACAGCATTTCCTCGGAAATTTCAAGATCACCGCCGTTATAGCGAATAACCGGATTTCCGTCAACAACTTCTATATACATGATATAATCTACATTGTAGTTATTTTGCAAAGCAATCATAGAATCTTCGATTATCGTATCAGCGGTTGTATTTGCCTTATTAAGAAGTTCCTGCCATGAGAGAAGAAAATTTATACCCTTTGTTCTGTCGCTGAGCATTGTCTGCATTTCAGAAAGCTGGGCAAGTTCCTCGATCTGATACTTGTCGATATTATTGAGATTCATTGGTATATGTTTTTCGATAAAAGATTTTTTGTGCAATTTTGCGAACAGTCGTTCTTCCTTGTGCTTATAACCGTTCTTGTTACAGTACTCTATGGCGAGATTGAGAATCTCCTCACCTTTTTCGATTTCGCCCTGTTCAACGTACATATCATACTGTTCTTCCGCAAACATAGCGTAAACAAAGAATTGCAGACCGGACGTACGATACATATGGAAACGAGCCTTATCCATAAATTCCTGAGCCTTTTTGATATCATCATTTCTCTCAAGAAGTGCACTCACAAAGTTGTAAAAGAACATATCATCGTCCCAGAGGAAATAACTCGGTTCGCCTTCACAGTGGAGGATATGATGCAATACACGCTCCATTTTGTTCAGGTAGAAATGGGCATTATATTCTATTCCCATTTTATAGCTGCAATAAACGAGCATACCGTATATTTTCGACATATTGCATATTCTCATCTTATGCAGTTTCTTTGCAGCAAGAAGTTTGAGAACTTGGAGCAGATAGTTGTACGCTGTATCATAATTATGCGAAAGTATAGCATTTGTGGCCATATTATACAATGTTTCGGCAACATTATATGTATCTTTCAATTTGAAGAACAATTCAAGAGAGTGATTGAAATATTCATTAGCCTGATTGAACTGTTCGCTTACTATCCTGTTAAAGCCGAGACCGTTATATATAGAAGCCTCTTCTGATTTATCATGTTGTTGTTCAACAATATCAAGACACTTTTTGTAATAGTAGTCAACAAACGAGTAAAAACCGTAGCCTTGTGCGAGGAATACATTTTTCTTCCATGCTGCTATTATAAGGCGGTCATTTTTCAATTTTTTCGCCAATTTCATTGCGAGTGAAAAGCTTTCCTGATCCTCACATTTCTGAGCATCTCCGGAGAAATATTCCTTATCATTGCCGCAGCCGTAAAACATAACGTGTGCAAGATGGTTATACATTTTAAACTTCAAAGCTCTCTCTTTAAATCCGGCAATATCTGTTGTTTTGTCTATCTTATACCACATGAAAGCCGTCCAGCCGTCCAAAAGGCACATATAGTCGAGAACCTGAGCGTAAAGTATATATTTTTCAGAGCCGCTTTTCTTTGCGATTTTCATACACTTATCGGCATTTTTTCGTGCGAGACTTGTTTGACCGCTATAAACTTCACAAACTGTCAGGATATAATGATAACGGAAAGTATACTTTATATTCGGGTGCTTATTGTTTACATTTTTCAGTCTGTCGCACATTATAAGAGCCTGAGTAAAATTATTCGTATATGTAGCTGCTGTAGCGTACAGTATATAAAACCGTACAAGATTTTTTGTACTTATATTTGCCTTTGTTGTAATAAGGCGGTTGTATACGATATCAAGATAATACATAGCCTGCTTGGAGGCAAGAGTCAGGATCATGTTATTTACTTTTGTAAGGTAATCCGGAAACTCAGCAAGCAAAGGTTCAAAGCTTTCGATAATATTTACATCCGCCTGCGGGTCCTGAACATTCCAATCGAGCATATAGTTAAGTTCTTCGATTTCACGCACGAGTTCTGTCCAGATATCCAAAGTATATGCCGGTGTTGCATAAGCTTCGTTATAGTTTGCAAGGAGTGAAATATTGTCGTAGCTTCTTTTTATGAAATGATAGAGAAAAGTAAGGGTACTATTTTCTGCAAGATGGAGTCTGTTAAGAACGAGGAAAAGCGTATGATCTTTTGAAACATATGAAAGTATATTCACAAGTGAATTGGCGAACATTTTTCTTTCGTATTCAACTTCAACGACGATAATTTCTTCTGTTCTTTCACATTCGCTCTGCATTATATAGCTTTTGATTGTGGAGCGGCTGAGGTAATACACTTCTGCCATTTCCAGAAAATCATCAATAGGAACGCTGTAATAATATTTGTAATAAAGTTGTTTTATCCATCCGAGAAACGGCTCATAAGCGTCCTGCATTTTATTTGCAGAGAACTCGTGGTATAAAAATTCTATATCACTGTTACTTTTTTCAACGGCGTCTGCGATCGCATCTATAGGGACATTCAGAGTATTATAGTGTTTTACAAAAAGAATGCTGCTGTGTTTTTGTTCCAGACCACGAATTATAGAATCCACGATTTTTTTCGTATAAAGCTGAGAAAAGGTTTCCATTCAAATACCGTTACTGAAAACTTATAAAAAGTTATAAAATCAACGAAACACTGTTCCTGTACTGCTTTGGCAAGGTGTTTATTCTTCATCATGCCTTTGACATTCAAATCTTCCATCACAATAAACTTTGGCTGTCGGCTTACTATTTCGGAAGTGGCTTTATGAATATG
>CACXGC010000136.1 GCA_902767155.1 uncultured Ruminococcus sp.
ACGGGGATAGCTCGTTGATACTGTACGGGTTGCCGTACTTGAGCGAGAAGCCCCCACCTCTATAGGTGGGGGAGTATGTCACAATACGATATCTTCACGGAGATAAAAAAATACTTCGCCTTGGCTGGGTCATTGTTGATGATTCAAAGCGAGGCAGAGGCTATGGAAAAGAAATGCTTACTCTCGGACTTGAATTTGCGTTCAATATTATGAAAGCTGAAAAGGTGACAATTGGAGTATTTGAAAAAAATTTGTCTGCATATTTTTGCTATCAGTCAGCAGGATTTCATAATGTTGATAATGCAGAGTGTATGTTTGGTGAGATTTGTGGAGAAAAGCAGAAAATCATAGAGATGGAAATAAACAAAAGCGAGTTCGATTAATGTTTCAGAAGCTGCCGTATTGTAAAGTGCGGCAGTTTTATTTTTTCTGGGAATTTATGAAAATCTGATTATTTGTTTTTATGCAAAATACAACTGTTGACATTGACAATAGAAAAAATTATAATAGTATGGTAGTATCTTGAAAGAATGGAAAAGAAACAGCAATTGTAAGTTTTTTCTGACATAGCTGGTAATGGTGGATATTTGGGGAGGAAAATTGATGAGAGAGGCAAAGTGGGAAGAATATGAGCTTATAGATTGCTCTGACGGTGAACGTCTTGAGAGATGGGGAGATATTGTACTGATACGTCCCGATCCGCAGATAATCTGGCATACGGAAAAGAAAAATCCTATGTGGAAAAATGCCCACGCAAGATATCGACGAAGCAGCAGCGGTGGAGGAGCATGGGAATATCATAAGAAAGTTCCGCAGCAGTGGACTTTGCATTATAAAGACCTTACTTTTGGTATAAAGCCTATGGGATTCAAGCATACGGGAGTATTTCCGGAGCAGGCTGTCAACTGGGATTTTTTCAAAGATAAGATAAAATCTGCAAATCGTCCGCTGAAAGTGCTGAATATGTTTGCATATACAGGTGCTGCGACACTTGCTTGTGCTGTGGCAGGTGCAAGTGTTTGTCATGTGGACGCTTCAAAAGGCATGGTACAGTGGGCAAAAGAAAACGCACGTCTTAGCGGACTGGAAGATAAACCGATACGCTGGCTTGTCGATGATTGTGTAAAATTTGTACAGAGAGAACAACGTCGGGGAAATAAATATGACGGAATAATAATGGATCCGCCTTCATACGGCAGAGGTCCCGGCGGAGAGGTATGGAAACTTGAAGAACAGTTGTTTTCTTTGGTGGAATTATGTTTGCCGATACTTTCAAAAGATGCAAGTTTTTTTGTTCTGAATTCATATACGACAGGTCTTCCGCCGTCAGTTATGGAATATTTGCTTAGTGTAATGATAAAGCCACAATTTGGCGGAACGGTTTCCGGTTCGGAAATAGGATTGCACGTTACACAAAGCGGTCTTACACTTCCGTGCGGAAGTACCGCTATATGGCAGAGCAGCAAGTAATAGGAGCAACGAATGGAAGACTATATAAAGGTGAGCCATGTTTATTTTCAGTACGAAAGTTCGGAAGAAAAAAAGCCTGATGATTTTGCGCTGAATGATGTAAACATGATGATAGGAAAAGGCGAGTTTGTTGCGATAGTCGGACATAACGGTTCGGGAAAATCAACGCTTGCAAAGCATTTTAATTCGCTTTACATTCCGACTACAGGGGATGTTTTTGTAGACGATATTAATACAAAAGATGACGAAAAGCTTTTTGATATACGCAAAAAGGTCGGATTGGTTCTTCAAAATCCCGATAATCAGATAGTGGCAGGAATAGTTGAGGAAGATGTTGCATTTGGCTGTGAGAATCTTGGAGTACCGCCGGAGGAAATAAGAAAAAGGGTAGATCAAGCGCTGAAAGCTGTTGACATGTACGAATATCGTCTTCATTCTCCGGACAAGCTTTCCGGCGGACAAAAACAGAGAGTAGCTATTGCAGGAATAATTGCTATGGAGCCGGAATGTATAGTGCTTGATGAACCTACAGCAATGCTTGACCCGCAGGGACGTGACGAAGTTATAAAAACAATCACGGAACTTAACCATAGTATGGGAATTACTATTATACTCATTACACACTATATGGAAGAAGCGGTTCTTGCTGACAGAGTAATAGTGATGGATACCGGAAAAGTTTTGACAGAGGGAACTCCGAGAGAAGTTTTTTCAAAGGTTGAACTTCTCAGAAAACACAGACTGAATGTGCCGCAGGCTGCTGAATTAGTTTACAAGCTGAGAGGATGCGGCTACGAATTGCCTGAATGTGTACTTAATGAGAAGGAATGTGTAGAGGTACTTGCGGCTCTTATGAAAAAACATTCAAAGGTGGGGTGAGTTTGGCGGTTATTAAAGCAGAAAATCTTGGATTCGTTTACAGTGCGGGAACATCGTTTGAAAAGACAGCTTTGAACGATGTGAGTTTTGAGATAAATGAAGGAGAATTTGTCGGAATAATTGGTCATACGGGATCGGGAAAGTCTACATTGGTTCAACTTCTGAACGGACTTTTGAGACCTACATCAGGGAACATCTTTCTGAACGGAAAGGATATCTGGGAAAATCCAAAAAAAATCCGTGAAGTTCGTTTCAAAGTGGGTATGGTTTTTCAATATCCGGAGTATCAGCTTTTTGAAGAAACTGTATACAAAGACATCGCTTTCGGACCAAAAAATATGGGACTGGGAACAGATGAAACAGATAAAAAAGTTCGTGCTTCGGCAGGCTTTGTGGGATTGAGAGAAGATCAGCTTAATGTATCACCGTTTGAACTTTCCGGAGGAGAAAAAAGAAGGGCGGCAATAGCAGGGGTTATTGCTATGGATCCCGATGTCCTTATTCTGGACGAACCTACAGCAGGTCTTGACCCTTTGGGACGTGAAACACTTCTTTCACAGATAGTTGACTATCACAAGGTGAGAAAAAACACTGTTCTGCTCGTTTCGCACAGTATGGAAGATATTGCAAGGATCGCAGACAGGGTGCTCGTAATGTCGGAAGGGAAAAAAGTAATGTTTGGTAAAACAGCGGAAATTTTTTCAAAAGGTGAAGAACTGGAAAAAATAGGGCTTCGTGTTCCGCAGATAACCAAAATAATGTTGATGCTGAAAAAACAGGGATATAATGTAGATACCGGTGTTCTGACAGTGGAACAGGGTTTCAATGAGATTCTGAGCTGTCTTTCGGGTATCTGAGGAAGGCGGCGAATTGATTGGCAAGAGAAATAACTCTCGGACAGTTTCTGCCCGGAAATTCTTTTATACACAAAATGGACGCAAGATCGAAAATCATCCTTCTTATAGCTACGATAGTTTTTATCTTTTTATGCAGGAATTTTGTATCATTGCTTTTGATATCGCTTTTTTCGCTGCTTGTTATTTTTATGACGAAAATCAGCTTTATGAAATACCTGAAAAGCCTTAAAGTAATTTTGTTCATTGTAATTCTGACCGGAATTCTTAATTTGTTTTACGGAACAGGCGATATTATCTGGCAGTGGTGGGAGTTAAAGATAACTACAGGCGGTATTATAAATGCAGTTTTTGTGATTGTAAGAATTGCAATACTTATGATGATAAGTGCAGTTCTTACATACACTACATCTCCGACTGATCTGACAGATGCTTTGGAACGCTTGATGAAACCGCTTCAGTTCTTTCATGTTAAGGTGCACGAGATAGCAATGATGATGACAATAGCATTACGCTTTATTCCTGTGCTGCTTGATGAGACTGACAAGATAACAAATGCTCAGAAAGCAAGGGGAGCTGATATGGAAAGCGGAAATATTATACAGCGTGTCAAAGCATTGATACCGGTGCTTATACCGCTTTTTGTGTCATCCTTCCGAAGAGCAAACGATCTTGCAATGGCGATGGAATGCAGATGCTATAATGGAGGAAAGAACAGAACACGAATGAAAGTTCTTCATTTCACAGGTGTTGATATTGCGGCAGCAATTGTTTCGACAATTATATTTGCAGGTGTGATATACTGCAACATTCGTTTTGGTTCAATTATATAGGTGGGAAGTATGAGGAATATTTTACTGACTATGACTTATGACGGAAGTCACTTTCACGGCTGGCAGATACAGGAAAATGCTGTAAGTGTGCAGGAAGTTTTTCAGAAAGCATTGTTTCAGGTTCTGGGAACAGAAACGGATATAAAAGGATGCAGCCGTACCGATTCCGGCGTACACGCAAATATGTATTGTGTCAGTTTCAAGACCGACCACAAGATACCTGTTAGCCGTATTCCGTCTGCTGTGAATAATTATCTGCCTAACAGCATAGCGGTTTTATCTGCTGAGGAAAAGGACAGCGAATTTCATGCCCGTTATTCGTGCAAGGGCAAGGAGTATATTTACAAGATATGGAATGCTGATATCAGAAACCCGTTTCTTGATGGATATGCTTTGCACTACTGGTACAAAATGGATATTGATACTATGAATAAGGCGGCGCAGTATCTTATCGGACGACATGATTTTACATCTTTCTGCACACTTGATAATCGTGAAAAAAAGGATTTTCACCGTACAATACGCAATCTGAAAGTTCAAAGGGAAAATGATCTCGTAACAATCACAGTCGAAGCAGACGGATTTCTTTACAATATGGTGAGAATAATCGTTGGAACGCTTTTGTATACGGCGCAGGGAAAATTCTGTCCGGAAGACATGGAAGGAATAATTCTTGCGGAGAACCGTAAAAAGGCAGGTCCGACAGCACCGCCGCAGGGACTGTATTTAAACAGGGTGTTTTATTGAAATTATCCGGAAAGGAAAGAGCAATGAAAAAAAGGGGAAGATATCAGCAAATTGACCCCAAAAAGGTCGAAGAGCGTAAATATACAAGCTATGAGGATGAACCTCTGAAAGAATCAAGAACAACAGAAGATGCACCACCAAATACAACAAAGACATTTATAAGAGTTTTCCTGATATTGTTCATTTCGGTTGTGGCTGTGCTGGCATTTATTAACCTCGAAAAGCTTACGCCTGAAAATATCTCACATTGGTTTGAATATGATCTTCTTGGAAAAACAGACGGAAACGGTTATCCGGTGCGTTTTAATGGTACAAGTGTAAGTTCCGGAAATTTTTCCGTTATGGACGGAATGCCGATATATTGCAGTGATACATCAATAGTTGTGCTGAATTCCAATGCGGGAGAATATCAGAGTTCACAACATTCATTTGCAGCGCCGGTGCTTAAAACAAATTTAAACTACTCAATAGTTTATAACGCAGACGGAACGGGCTACAAAATAATTGACCGTGAGAAAACACTTTATTCGGGAAATGCCGATTACAAGATTCTTGATGCGGATATTTCATCGGACGGTACATACGCTGTCCTGACAAGGGGCGGTGATTATCTTTCGGAACTTACAGTTTACAAAAATAACAATAAGAAGAAGTATGCCTATTCGTTTGCCGACTACTATGTGAATAAGGTATCTATAAATAACAGCGGAAATATGGCGGCACTTAGCGGAGTTACAGCCAAAAATGGTGGTCTTGTCTCGGCAGTTTACATCCTTGACTTTACTCAGGAGAATTATTTCCGCAAATATGAATTTGACAGCTCTTTCATATATGATCTGAGCTATCTTGATAACGGAAAAGTAATAGCAGTAGGGAGTGATGCCTCATATTATCTTGATGCTGAAAATAACAAGAAAGATGAAGTCTATTATCAGATGAAAACCCTTACAAATTATAATATCAGCAGAAATTACGGTTTGGTATTATCTTTGTCAAGCGGCTCGGACGGACGTTTTTGTGATGTTATGGCAGTTAATGCTGACTGCAAAACGGATATGAGCATAAGTACGGCAAACAAAGTTTTATCAATTGATGTAAGAAACGGTAAAGTTGCTGTTTTGCTTCCGACAGGATTGAATGTTTATGACCTTACGGGAAAGCAGCTTGCAACTGTAAATACTTCAACGGATGCACGTAAGGCTTGTTTCAGCGACAACAGCAATATGTATATTTTGGCGACAAGCCGTATAGGAATCATAAATATTGATAACTGATAGGAGACCGGAGAAAAACAGAATATGAAAGTGAAAATATTTACTCTTGGCTGTAAGGTGAATCAATTTGAATCTCAGGCGATAATTGATACGCTGACAAAAAAAGGTTACTGTACGGCAGATGAAAAAGAATCTGCGGATGTTACGATAATTAATTCCTGTGCAGTAACAGCCGCAAGCGAATCAAAAGCTGTAAAGCTTATCAACCGTATACGCCGTGAAGATCCGGAAACAGTAATTCTTCTTACAGGCTGTATGGCACAGACACAAAATGGTGAAGAAAAACGGCTGAAAGATGTGGACATTATTCTGGGGAACAAGCGCCGCAGTGATATTGTTAAGGTTCTTGAGGATTATTTCAGGGAACAACACAAGATAACTTACATAGAGCCTTACGGGAAGAATGACGAATATGAAAATCTTGCTGTCAGCGATTTTTCAAATAGAACAAGGGCTTTTTTGAAAATAGAAGACGGGTGCAACCGCTTTTGTTCCTATTGCATAATACCGTATGCGAGGGGGAGAGTACGCTCATGTTCACTTGAATATATTCGTGATGAAGTAAAGGCTTTTGCAGCAAATGGTTATAAGGAAATTGTCATAGTAGGAATAAATCTTTCGTGCTACGGCAGTGATATAGGAATTTCTTTTTCGGATGGTATAGTAACAGCTTGTAATGCGGCTGATGTTCGTATACGTTTAGGCTCGCTTGAACCTGAATCTATGACTTTGGAGACACTGAAAAAATTCGCATCCTGTGAAAATTTTTGTCCGCAGTTTCATTTGTCATTGCAAAGCGGATGTGATGCTACGCTTAAACGTATGAACCGTCATTACACAACAGCGGATTATGAAAAAATCGTAAATGATATACACAGCGTTTTTGAAAATGCCGCAATAACTACAGATGTGATGGTAGGCTTTGCAGGAGAAACAGATGAAGATTTTGAAAAGTCGGTGGCGTTTGTTGAAAAAACAGGCTTTTCAAAAGTCCATGTATTTCCGTATTCGAGACGTCAGGGTACGGCAGCGGACAGAGCACCGAATCAGATTCCCGAGAATGTGAAAAAAGAACGTGCCGCAATAATGACCTGTGCGGCAAAGAGAAGCAGAGAAAAATTTCTTAATTCTCAGATAGGAAGAGTTGAGCCTGTACTGATTGAAACACGAAACAGGAATGGAAAATATGAAGGCTATACGCCGAATTACACACTGGTTTATACCGATGCGGATGAAAGTATGATAAATAAAGTTGTCAATGTGAAATTGCTATCAACAGACGGGGAAAGCTGTTTTGGAAATATTGTAAGTACGGGGTGATTATAAGTGCATATTGAAAATTTTGTCAGCGCAGAAGAAGCTGTTTCGAGGCTTAAAGAAGGAAACAAACTGTATTGCGGTCAGAACATAAGCGGCGGAGATGTTTCGTTGAAAAGAAGAATGGAGACATTTACTGGGGGACAGCATCCGTATGCCATAGTTATAACCTGTTCCGATTCACGTGTGATACCCGAAAGTATTTTTAACGCCGGAATAGGAGAGCTGTTTGTTATAAGAGTTGCCGGAAATGTAATGGACGATCATCAGCTTGGTTCAGTAGAATATGCCGCATCTCATCTTGGTGTGAAACTAATAGTCGTACTGGGACACAATCACTGTGGAGCGGTTGATGCTGCTATTAACCATGATCCCGATGGCTATATAAAATTTATTACCGATGAGATAAAAGCGGCAATCGGGAATGAAAAAGATGAGTATAAAGCCTGCTGTCTTAATGTGAAGCATAGTATGGCAATTATTGAGGAAAGTTTTTCAATCCACAAGGAGGAAGAACACGGTCTGAAAGTTATCGGTGCAATATATCATATCGAAGACGGAACTGTGGATTTTTTGCCGTAATCACTGTTTTCAACATACTGGACATTTTTGAAACAATATGATATAATGAGTAGCTGACAGCCAAATGAAGGAAAGAAGAGAAATGCTATGCCTATAAAAATTCAAAATGAACTTCCGGCGCATAAATTGCTTGAATCGGAAAATATATTCGTAATGACGGATGAACGTGCTATGTCACAGGATATTCGTCCGCTGAAAATTATAATACTCAATCTTATGCCTACAAAAATCGAAACTGAAACACAGCTCCTGCGTCTGCTTGGAAATTCACCTCTTCAGGTGGATATCGAGCTTCTCAGAACAGCAACCCATGTTTCAAAAAATGCACCGCTGGATCATCTGACAACTTTCTATAAAACTTTTGACGAAGTAAAAATGAATCATTATGACGGAATGATAATAACCGGTGCGCCGGTTGAACAGATGGAGTATGAAGAAGTAGATTACTGGCAGGAACTTTGTGAAATAATGGAATGGTCTGCCCACAATGTTTACAGTACACTCCATATCTGCTGGGGTGCGCAGGCAGGACTTTACTATCATTACGGAATACCCAAATATCAGTTGGATGAAAAACTTTCCGGAATATACGTCCATCGTGTTATGAATGTGTTTCACCCGCTAATGAGAGGATTTGATGATAAAATTCTCATACCGCATTCACGATACACAGGAGTACATCGCTCAGAAATACGTAAACATGATGAACTTGAAATACTTGCTTCTTCAAATATAGCAGGTGTGGCAATCGTTGCAAACAAGAACGGCAGACAGTTTTTCATCATGGGTCATGCAGAATATGACAGGAATACACTTGCAAATGAATATTTCCGTGACAATAACAAGGGTATAAATCCGGCTTTGCCATACAATTATTTTCCCGGAAATGACCCTCGTGCTCTTCCGTCACTGACGTGGAGAAGCTACGCTACAATACTGTATTCAAACTGGCTGAACTACTATGTTTATCAGCAGACACCGTATGAAATAGATCAGATCAAAGGATTCAAAGATTGAGAGTATTTTTTTCGGAGATACGGAAATAATATCATCGGGAGCTGATATTATGAAAAAATCTCATAAAAAAACAGACGATCTTATGCTGCCGAGTGACAGTGATTTTGCCGGTCAGCGTGAAGAATTCGATTCAAGCGGTGAGTATCTGACATTTTCCTCAAATGGCATGACGGATAACGAAAAGATTGACGAATTCAACTATTATGATCGTTATCTTGACGAAAAAACAAAAGATGACGAATGATCGTTTCATCACATTCAGGCGGTCGGGTTTCCTTAACCGGAGTATCCGACCGCTTTGTGTTTTTGCATTTGCTGAGGTGTTGCAAAATATCACAAAATATGTTATTTTATCCTAAAGCGCCAAGAAGACTCCGACCTCTATAGGTCGGGGATGAATTGCCGGTCAGCCGTAAGGCTGACTTATTATTTGTTGACATAAAAAATAAAG
>CACXGC010000137.1 GCA_902767155.1 uncultured Ruminococcus sp.
AATTTCGTCATTTCTCCTCTCTATGAGGATATTTTTACACATTTAATCACTAATGTCAATATTTTTGGCTGCTTAAAAAATCTCCTTAACGGTAAATTTTTCATTCTACCGCATATTCATCTGCAATATGCCATAGTGCTTCTTCGACAACAGCATCGGCTTTAATGCCGTTGGCAGTATATTCTTCACTTCGCAGAGCACCGGCTTTTCGCAGTATGGCAAGAACAGAACCTTTATCAAATGGTATCAGCAGATTGTAATGACGCAGACGGACAGGAAGATTATCTTCGACGGCGTGGAGAAGTTTGTCAATGCCTATACCGTTTTTTGCACAGATATGAATACTTTCTCTTCCGCCGGGAAGGTCAAGGGGATTTTCAACAAGATCACATTTGTTGAAAACTGTCAGTATTGGTCTGTCACCGCAGCCGAGTTCGTTCAGCAGAGAATTTGTCACTTCAAGGTGCAGACGGTATTCGTTGCTTGATGCGTCGCATACATTCAGAATTATGTCAGCAAGTGCAGCTTCTTCAAGTGTAGATTTGAAAGCTTCGACAAGATGGTGGGGAAGTCTGCGAACAAGACCTACTGTGTCTATCATCATGACCGAAACACCGTTCGGAAGTTTCAGCGCACGTGAAGTAGGGTCAAGTGTGGCGAAAAGTTTATTTTCTGAAAGTACGCCGGCTTCTGTCAGGGTATTCATAAGAGTTGATTTTCCGGCGTTTGTATATCCCACTATTGCGACAGTGATAATGCCGTCTTTTTTTCTTCTTGCCCTAAGCTGTTCACGACGGTTTGTCATATGCTCAAGGTCATCTTTCAGAGATTCTATTCTTCGGCGGATATGTCTTTTATCCGTTTCGAGTTTGGTTTCGCCTGGACCTCTTGTACCTACACCGCCGCCAAGACGTGACATTTCCTTACCCTTGCCAGAAAGTCTTGGCATGAGATATTTAAGCTGAGCAAGTTCTACCTGTAATTTACCCTCATTTGTTCGGGCACGTATAGCGAAAATATCAAGTATCAGCATAGTGCGGTCAATTGTTCGGACATCAGTAGCTTCCTCAATGTTACGTATTTGTGTGGGGGAGAGTTCTGTGTCAAAAACTATGAAGTCGATTTCATTATTGTCACAGAAATCAGCAATTTCCTGTAATCTTCCCGACCCTATACAGGTTGCACCGTCAGGCTTATCACGTTTTTGCATCATCGAGGCTACAGGCTCAGCACCTGCACTTTCGACAAGCTCGTACAATTCGTTCATAGAGCTTTCAGCATCATATTCGCCGGTATCAATTCCGACGAGTAATGCACGCTGGATAGTTTCCTTATTTTCGTATAATTCCATAGGTCATCCTCCTGTTAATGCATTACGCATTTGAAACATATTACGCCATTGTTCCAGTTTGCGGAAATAGTTCCGTGATAACGTTTGACGATACTTTCGGCAATTGACAGACCTATACCGTAACCGCCTTTGTCTATGTTGTGAGATTTATCTTCTCTGTAGAATCGCTCGAAAAATTTTGAACAGTCAACATCTTTACCGTTTTTATAATCATTGTACACCGACAGGGTAATATTTTTGCCCTTTTGCGAGAGAACTATTCTTATTTTTCCATCATCGTCACAGTATTTTATGGCGTTATCTGTAAGCAGTGTTATAAGCTGACGTATCTTGCTTTCGTCCGCACGCATTATAACATTTTCTGCAAGTTCGGTTTCGAGTGTTTTGCTGTTTTTTACAGCGACCGGTTCGAAATTTGACGCTGTTTCAGCGGCAAGCTTTGAAACATTTACATCGCTGAGAGTTTCTTCCTTTTCTTTTTCCTCGGCACGGGCGATAGTTATCAGATTTTGTATAAGTCCGGTCATATGATCGACCTGACGCAGAGTTGACTGATTCCACTCGTTTTCGCCGTTTATCATCATTTCGAGTTCTGTATTTGCCTTTATTACCGACAAAGGAGTTTTCAGCTCGTGACCGGCGTTTGTGATAAACTGCTTTTGGCGTTCAGCGTTTTTGATTTCCGGCAGTATCATACGCTTTGAAACGATTCTTACAAGTAAAAATGAGGTTAGTGCGCCAAATGCCACAAGTAAAAGAATGATATTCATAAGACGACCGATATTTGATATTTGTGCGGAACAGTCAAGAAAAACGACTATCTTACCATCGTCATTTTCTGCGACGTGGTAGTAATAATTGTCTATTTTGCCGTATTCATGATTTTTTTTCAGAGCGTAACCGGCATAATCTGTTGCTTCGTCAGCGTCAACAGAAGCAATGTTACTTGTTTTTATATCAATCAGGTCATCATCGTATATTACGGCAAAATATCTTGTCATATATCTGAATTCGGGTGAACCGTCAACGCCTGTATGAAGAAGATCGGACAAAAACTGGTCAAAGTAGTTGTTGCTTTCGTTTTCATCACTGCTATGCGGAATAGGTTCGCCCTTGAATATGTCGCCGTTGTTGTTTGCAATGAAATCGAGAACTTTATATATTTGTGCCTCTGTGCTGTGCAGGTTTATGAAATAGATGAGACTTCCCATAAGCAGCATTACAGCCAAAAATGACAGAAATGCGGACAGTATGAATTTTCTTCTGAGTTTGCGTATAGATTGTTCGTTCATTCAAATCACCTTAATGCAAAATGAAACCGTTTTCAACATTTCCTGATATTTGCACTTCTGAGGCTACAGCATGAAGTTTTCTTTTCAGATAGGAAATGTACAGGCGTACAGTATCAGCTTTGACATCGGGATCGTTTTCCCAGATTCTTTCTTTCAGGAAATCAGTGGAAAGAGGTTTGCCCTGATGAAGTACAAGAATTTGCATAAGCTCGAATTCCTTTATCGACAAGCGGACTGTATTTTCTGCCGCAAGTTCGAGAGTTTCGGCTTTTAATGAAATATCACTGTATGACAAATCTTTGCTGCTGTAATGGGTATTTCTTCTTGTCATTGCACGTACTCTTGCAAGAAGTTCTTTTATTGCAAAGGGTTTTGTCAGATAATCATCAGCACCGGCATCAAGACCGGCTACACGGTCTTCAATCTCTGATTTTGCGGTGAGCATAAGCACTGGAGTAAGTATGTTTTTTTCACGCAGTTCTGTTAGTACCTCAATGCCGTTCTTTTTCGGCATCATAATATCAAGGATAATGCAGTCATAAGCGTCAATGGATATATGTTCAGATGCTGCCTGACCATCTGTTACCGAATCAACGCTGTATTTCTCATGTTCGAGTACCGCTGTCAATGCACGGTTAAGGTCGGTAGTATCTTCTGCTAAAAGTATTTTCATAAAAAATTATGCCTCCTCAAAAATCATATCACGTATAGTCTGCATAGATAGGTCAGTTGAAGCGAGTTCATCAGCACAGCGTTTCAATTCGGCACTAATAAGTTCTGTATTGCCGCCGATTTGCTTTTTGTATTTGAGATGGTGTTCAAGTGCCGCCCATGTGTCCATAGAGATGGTTCGGAGCTGAATTTCAGCAAAAAACTGACCTTTTGTTTTCAGTATCATATGATAGCTGCGGTAGCCGTTGGGCTTGGAGTGGCGAATATAGTCCTTTTCTTCTATGAATTCGTATTTGCCGGATTTTTTGAGATGGTCTCTTATAGTGTACACGTCGTCTATAAATGCACAAACGATTCTTGCACCGATTGCATCTTTGATTATTTTCAGCGCCGAGTCGGAATTTACAGGAAGTCCCTTGCGTACACATTTTTCACGCATACTTTCTTCGCCTTTGATTCTTATCAGAAAATGCTCTACAGGGTCCATTCCCATCTGAGCAGCCATTTCTTTTCGTATTTCCGAAATATGTTCGGACAGTTCTTTTGCCGCCAGAATAAGTTCTTCTTTTTTGTCGCCATAGATACTTTCCATGATTTACATCCTTTCAGATTTGTTTTTTGTGACTTTTACAAAGTCCGGTATTTGTGCCATTATAACGGATATGAAAACAAGAGCACAGCCAATCAGTTCTCTTGTGCTGAGTATTTCTCCCAGAATGAGCCAGCCGAACAGGGCGGCAAAAACTGATTCAAGGCTCATTACTATCGAGGCTACAGCAGGTTCGGCAGTTTTCTGACCGATTATTTGCAGTGTATATCCTACACCGCTCGAAAGTATACCTGTATACAGTATCGGAACAGCGGCGTTCAAAAGAACTGAAATATCGGGCTTTTCTGTCAGCAGTGTACCAATTGCACACATGATTCCGCATACGAAAAATTGTATGCATGATACCGTCAGCCCGTCAAGACCTGCACAGCGGTCAACAGCGAAAATATAGGCAGTGTATGCTAATGCACATCCGAGAACGAGAATGTCGCCGGTATATATTCCGTTAAAACCGCCTGACATACAAAGCAGATACATACCGAAAATACATCCGATAACGGCAATTATCACAGGTAGCTGCAATTTTTTTCCTGTCAGTCTTTGTGCTATTGGTATCATGACAACATATGTTGCCGTCAGAAATCCGGCTCTGCCTGATGAAGCAGCGTCGGGAGGATATGCGGCAATACCGAATTGCTGTAAATTCATACCCATGAACAATGTCACGCCGCAAAGGATGCCGCCTGTAATATTTTCTTTGCAGAAAAAAGGTTTTGCATCAGTGATTTCTTTTTTGCGTACAGAATAAAATGTCTTGCGGCTCAGAATTATGGTCATAAGAAAAAAGGCGGCAAGAATACATCTTGCCGTGTTAAATGTAAATGAACCGATACTTTCAGCGGCAGTTGACTGGGCAGTAAAAGCCAGTCCCCATATGATGGCAGTAATGAATAATAGGAAGGAACCTATAAATTGTCCCATAAAAATAACTCACTTTCGTATGAACTGGGAATTGACAAAATATGCAGTGTGCCTGTTTTGCACACCGCATACTTTGGGAAAATTATGGTTTAGCGGTCTGATAAGTAGAAATTATCTGGGAGCGGAATTGCTCGAAAGACATATTTTCACGGTCGCCGCCGTTTTTGTTTCCGTTGAGACTGAAGCGGAATGTTGATTCCTGATTTGCAAAACGTGTATAAGGATTTACGATACCCTCGTAATTATTTTTTGCAAGCTGGTACATTTTGTTGAAATCGGCATCGCTTTTCAGCATTGCAGAAGAAGCAAGTCTGTCGAGAGCTTTCTTATAAAGTCCGTCACGTATGTATGTGAAGGCAGAAGGAACATTGTGAGAGACAGTTTTGCTGATAATCGGATTGAGCTGATCGCCCTGTGTTGCGGCATAAGAAGAATACGGATTTCTTGTTGCACAATTTCTGTTGAGACCGTATGTAATGCCAAGTGTACGGTCATTGTCGTATACAATGAAAATAGCCTTGCCGTTATCCTTGCGGAAGTAAACATAGTGGTTGTTGTAATTGTTTCTGATATCGTCGGGATCGCCGGCAAAATATGTGGCTGCCATGAAACGGGCATAGTAATCTACATCAATAACTTTTTCGAGTTCATCCTTCGTAAGGTTATTCTTGTTTATGACGGAAAGCAGATTTTTAAGCTGTTCATGTTTTGAAGATTTCTTGTTAGTTTTGAGGTTGAAATTATATTTTATACCTTTCTGATTGTCCTGAACACCGTAGGAGTTGTTCATTTGATAAGTAGCACCTCGCCAGCCGCCTGTACGAGCGCCGTTATTGTTACATTCAGACCACATACATTTGTAGAGATCACCGCCGATAGCTGATTCGGGCAGACGCTTTCTCAGGAATGTTGTATCAATCGGTTCATATATTTTGATAAGTCCGTAATTGTTGCCGTTGACTTTGAGCTGTGAAAGACCTATCTTCTGAACGAGAACACCCTCAGACTCAAAAAGCTTTGTAGCATAAATTTCTCTGATATTAGTGTCGTCATAGCTTATGTTCCATTTTATGTCGAGTTCGTTCATAGAGGCGAATTTTCTCTTTTTTCTTGCCTCACGTTCAGCAGAACTTGACCATTTTTTAGCCTCACTGCCGTAATCGTCTTTGTCGTCAAAAGCTTCATCAAAACTCAGTTTATAGCTGCATATATTCGGCTTTCCGTTAGATGCATAAAAAGGTTCAATCGACTGGTTGCCTTTGAGACGTATACCAACTTCTTCGAGGGTATATTTCTTTGAGTTGACTGTGAAAGTAACAGTGGCCTTGCGGAAAATTGATGATTTTTTGTTGCTGTCAGAACCCGTGTACTTATTGTAATCGGCTTGAAGCTTCTTTATTTCGGAATCGCTCATAGAAATTTCTACTGTGACCTTGTTTTCAAGGTTGAACAGTTGGTTATAAAGTGCCATTCCGCCGATATCGTAATCGGATGAAACCGGTGTTGCCGGAGTTTCTGCCGGTTTACTTGTTTCAGCCGGTTTACTTGTTTCAGCAGGTTTACTTGTTTCAGTCGGTTTGCTTGTTTGAGTCGGTTTACTTGTTTGAGTCGGTTTACTTGTTTCAGCCGGTTTGCTTGTCTGCGTCGGCTTGCTTTGTTCAGCCGGTTTTGAAGAAGTCTGAGGTGTGGAAGTTTTTGATTCTTCCGGTTTGCTTGATGTGACCGGAGTTTTTGAACTTTCCGTTTTGCTGTTTTGTTGTTCAGGCTTGTTGCTTGTTTGCTGAGATGTGCTGTTCTGACTTGTCTGTTTGGACTCGTTTTTTGAAGACTGCTGAGAATTTACAGAATAGGAAGTTTTGTCGCTGTTCTTTGAAGATTCTTCGGTTTTTCCGTTTTCAGAAGATTCTGTGCTTTCGGCAGTTTCAGAAGTTTCGGAAGTTTCTTCATTTTCGGAAGGTTCATATATATTATCTGTTTTTGAGGGTCTTTCTGGAATTTCACTGTCTGCCGTACTTTCGTCAGATATATCATCTGTTGCGGAAGATTCGTCCGAAATTTGAGCTTCCGATTGATAGGAGGTATTATTTGCTTGTGCAGACTGGTTTCCGCCGCATCCTGCAAAGCTCAGTGCAGCAAGACATACCGCAAGAAAAAAAGAAAACTTTCTTTTCATGATATAAATTCCGCCTTTCATTATCAAAATATTCTGAATGTATTGTGACATACTCCCCCACCTATAGAGGTGGGGGCTTCTCGCTCAAGTACGGCAACCCGTACAGTATCAACGAGCTATCCCCGT
>CACXGC010000138.1 GCA_902767155.1 uncultured Ruminococcus sp.
AGCATATGTTTTTTTCTCCTTCTTCTTTTTACCTTTTTCAGCATCTGCTTTTTCAGGTGTATCTATTCCAGATGTATACCATCTGCCCAGAATTGAATCTATGTATTTGGGAATATATTTATGTTTCTGATCAACACATAATTCATATGCCTTACGTATCATTTCACCTGAGAACTTCCAAAAATTTACCCATCTGTCTGCAAATTCTTTCTCATTTTCAGACGGTGAATGTTCCTCGACTCCCAACAATTTCTGAACATAGTAAGCCGCATTTCTACTTGAATTCATAATCTGAATTCTTTTTTCCGCACGTTCTATTGTGTTAATATCATCATCTGACCAGTTTACCGCTGTTTTTTCTATGTATCTTGCATTACATTTCCCGATTTCTGCTGCAAACTGTAAGAGCATAATAATAACCTCTATAGGTAGTCCATCCGTTTCATATATCATCAAAAGAGTTGCTTTTTCATTAGGACTCGTTGGGCGACCAAAAATAGCATCAGCTTTACCCATCAAAAAAGCTATTTTTTCGTCGCCCATTCTCTTTGACAAATATCTGTAATCAGGTTTTTTCTGACTGACAAGAGCTCGTGATTGTTTTTTTGGCACATCGTTTTCAATTTCAGATTTTTCTTCTGAAACCGAAAATTCAGTATCTGTATCGAGATTTTCTTCCTTTACTATAATCTTATCCGGAGGTATTATTTTTTCATCATTTATACAAATCAATCCTGTTTCTGTCCAATATATCATAGCATCACGAACGTCTGCTGATTGCATTGACAAAGCCTCAGCAATATCATCTGATGTAAAATTCTCTCCAGCATGGCGCAATATCCACAGTATTACTTTTAGCTGTGCCGCTCCGGCTAATTTAATATGCTTATCAACCAAATCATCAGGAACTGCGAAGATTCGATTCCATGTCCCAAGATTTAACTCATATCCCATTTTATTTCTCCTTATCCATTTTCCATTCTGTCTGAGTACCTTATATTAATTATAACACATATTTCTCTTCACGTATAGCATATCAAAAAAAATAAAAAAACTTTTTCTTCCCAGAAAAATCAGAGAAGAAAAAGATATTTTTTATTCAGCTAAATATTTTCTTGCAAGTAATAAAAGCTCCTCTTTTTTATTTTCAGTGACACCTCCAATTACACTATCCAAAAGATATTTAAGTATTGCACCTATACATTTACCTTCAGTAACACCAAGATTTATAATATCGTTTCCATTAACAGCAAGTGTTTTCAAATTATATTCAGTACCGTCTTTTGTTTCCTGATAACACAATTTTTCCAATGCTTCCGTGTAAGACAACTTTTGTTCTATTGTAGCAGGATTTTGTCCCTTTGCATCTGCTCTTTTCAATTTAAGAAGTGCAAGGAAATTCTCTTTACCAATTTTCGATATCATTTTCCTGACATTTTTCACCTCTGCCGGAGGTCTTCTGTCGTGGTATTTTATCAAAAGAACAACTGAATTTATTGTCTTGTTATCAAGTTTCAGCCTATTCATTATTTCTCTTGCCATTTCAGCACTTTTTTCAGGATGTCCATGAAAATGTCCTATCCCTTTTTCATCTAATGTAAAACATTGCGGTTTTGCAATATCATGAAACAATGCTGCAAGACGAAAAACTTTTCCTTTTGGTGAATTAACTACAACCTTTATCGTATGCTGCCAGATATCATAAATATGATGCGGATTATATTGCAAATGACCTACCATTGGAACAATTTCCGGAATAACAATAGAAAGAATATCTATGTAGTCAGTTAAAACCATTTCGACATAATCTCCATTGAGTATCTGTATCAATTCCTCTGAAATACGTTCAACGGATATTTTTTTCAGCAAAAACGCATTTCGTACAGCTGATTCTGCCGTATTTTTCTCAATAGTAAATCCAAGTTTGGATACGAAACGCAAAGCTCGAAGTATTCTAAGTGCATCTTCACTAAATCTCTTATCGGGATCTCCTACACAGCGTATCACTTTATTTTCAATATCAGAAATTCCGCCAAAATAATCAAAAACTCCCTTTTCAGGATCGTATGCCATAGCATTTATTGTAAAATCTCGTCTCGCAAGGTCTTCGTGAAGGGAATTAACAAAAGTTACATTATCAGGGTGACGACAATCAGCATATGTTCCATCTTTACGAAATGTAGTTATTTCATACAAATTATGATCTAAACTAACTGTAACAGTGCCATGTTTCAGACCATTTTGTATAATATTTTTAGCAGATAATATATTCAAAGTTTCTTCTGGTAATGCAGATGTGCATATATCCCAATCATGTGGTATTGTACCCATAAAACTATCTCTAACGCAGCCACCTACAGCATATGCCTCATATCCTGCCGATTTTAGTTTACTGATGATTTCTCTTACCTGTTCCGGCACTTTTATATTCATATTATTGTCACCCCTTATAAAAAAAACAAGCATCTCCAACGTAACACATTGAAGATGCCTGCACTAATGGTCTAACACACAAAATCACTCTTCTACAACGCTTGATGCACTTTCCTCTGTTACGCTGCTGTCTTCAGCATTGGAAATTTCTGCACTTGATTCTGTTGCTGCACTGTTTTCAGCACCGGAAGCCTCTGTACTTGATTCCGCTGCTGCACTGTTTTCAGCACCGGAA
>CACXGC010000139.1 GCA_902767155.1 uncultured Ruminococcus sp.
ACACGGGGATAGCTCGTTGATACTGTACGGGTTGCCGTACTTGAGCGAGAAGCCCCCACCTCTATAGGTGGGGGAGTATGTCACAATCACACTTGACAAATCTGCTCATTTGTGTGTATAATATCTGTATTAGAATAAGTTGTAAAGACTGTGACGGAAACAAGATATGATGTGTCAGGCAAAGAGAACTGCCGGTCGGTGTAAGACAGTGCTGATACTCATATGTATAGCTCATTCCTGAGTCGATTGTCTGATATGTAGGACGGTACGCCGGGCAGCGTTAAAAGCCGGGGTCTTGTTTGAGACCTTTGAGGGGTGCTTTTTCTGCACCTGAATCTGGGTGGTACCACGAGCATTTTTTGCCCGTCCCTTGTCCTTACGGATGAGGGGCGGTTTTTTTACACGTCATCTTTACAGCAACTATATTTACGGAGGGATTCACAATGGAAAAAGGATATAAGAAATATATCCCGTTTGAACAAATCAAACTCGAAAACAGACAGTGGCCAAACAATACTATTACAAAAGCTCCTATATGGTGCAGTGTTGACCTGCGTGACGGTAATCAGGCTCTTGTAACACCAATGAATATGGAACAGAAACTCGAATTCTTTCACGCTCTCGTTGACATGGGATTTAAAGAAATAGAAATCGGTTTCCCGTCTGCAAGCGAAACAGAGTATGAAATATGCCGTGAACTTATCGAAGGCGGCCATATTCCCGATGATGTTACCATACAAGTTCTCGTACAGGCAAGAGAACACCTCATACGCAAAACTTTTGAGGCTGTCAAGGGTGCAAAAAATGTTATCGTGCATTTCTATAACTCAACTTCAACTTTACAGAGAAAAGTCGTTTTCAAAAAGGATATGGACGGCATAATAGACATTGCTGTCGAGGGCGCAAAGCTTATCAAGGAACTTATCGACAGTTATGAAGGTGACACAAATTTCCGTCTGGAATATTCTCCCGAAAGCTTCTCCGGAACAGAAGTCGATAATTCGGTGAAAATCTGTGAAGCCGTAATGGACGTTATCAAGCCGACAAAAGATAATCCGATAATACTCAACCTTCCCAATACTGTTGAAATGTGTACTCCGAACACTTACGCCGATCAGATCGAGTATTTCATAAAACACCTCAAAAACCGTGAGTCAGCCATAATAAGTGTCCATCCCCATAACGACAGAGGTACGGGTGTTGCTTGTGCCGAGCTTGCTATGCTTGCCGGTGCTGAAAGAATTGAAGGCACACTGTTCGGCAACGGCGAAAGAACAGGAAATCTTGATATTGTAACAGTCGGTCTGAATATGTATACACAGTGCGTTGACCCCGAACTCGATTTCAGCAATCTCCCCAAGTATAAGGAAATTTTCGAGCGCTGTACCAATATGAAAATAGGCGAAAGACAGCCGTATGTCGGCGATCTTGTATTTACGGCATTTTCCGGCTCTCATCAGGACGCTATCAAAAAAGGCTTCGATTATGTCAGAACTACAAACAGCGACAAATGGGAAATCCCATATCTGCCTATTGATCCGGCAGATGTCGGCAGAGAATACGAAGCTATCGTCAGATATAATTCCCAGTCAGGCAAGGGCGGCGCTGCTTTCATTATGGAAAATGCATTCGGCTATGAACTTCCTAAAGCTATGCACCCTGAATTCGGTGACATGGTGAAAGAAGAAAGCACCCGTCTTGGAAAAGAACTCTCCCCCGCCGACCTAATGGACGTTTTTACAAAGAACTATATCGACATAGAACAGAAATTCTGGCTCGTAAGCCACGTTGTAAACAATATCAGCGAAAATGAAGCTACTTTCAAGGGTACAATACACCTCGTAAAGCCAAATAAAGATGTTGAAATCTTCGGTCAGGGAAATGGTCCTATTGATGCAATGGCTAAAGCTCTCGAATCTGTGGGCGTTACAGGATTTGCCATTAAATCTTACAAAGAACATTCTGTTTCTCAAGGTTCTGACAGTAAAGCTGTCTGCTATATGCAGATAATTACTCCCGACAAGCGTTCAATCTTCGGTGTAGGAATCTCACACGGCATTTTCAAGGCATCCGCAAGAAGTCTCATATGTGCTTTGAACCGTTCCGGTTGTGACATTTTCATAAACGGCGAAAAAATCTGATAGTGTAAAAAAAGCGGGGCTGTCGCACAAGCGTAAAATAAACGCAGTGCGGCAGCCCCATTACAAATCTGTAACTAAAAAATCAGAGTGCGGAGTTTTCTCGACTTCTCCACACTCTTCACTGAATGACATTTTTTCTGATGATTGCCGCAAATCTTATTTTTTTATGTGAGAAGTAGCATCTGTTTCTCAAATTCATCAATTGTCATGTTTGCTCTTTTGGCAGCGTCAGCAAGCGTGAGAATATTGTCTTTTACAAGACCAATCAAGGCTTTCAAAAAACCCATTGCCTCGCCGATTTTGCGACCTCTTGCCTCGCCGATTTCACGACCTCTTGCCTCGCCGATTTCACGACCTCTTGCCTCGCCGATTTCACGACCTCTTGCCTCGCCTCTTGCCTCGCCGGAAGCAAAGATTTTGTCATATATTTCGCACATAGAAACACCCGCT
>CACXGC010000140.1 GCA_902767155.1 uncultured Ruminococcus sp.
CATGATCATCGGATTCGGTTACTTCTATGTAACTATTCAGTACAATCCGGTGGAAATGTCAAACAATCTTCGTCAGAACAACGGCACGATCCCCGGTATCCGTCCGGGTAAGCCGACAACAGAATTTATTGCAAGGATTATATCCCGCATAACTCTTATAGGTTCACTTTTCCTTGCATTTATCGCCATCGTTCCGCTGCTGTTCTCAAAGATATCCGGTATGACCGGTCTGATGCTCGGCGGTACGTCGGTAATTATCCTCGTAGGCGTAGCACTCGAAACAATGAGACAGCTCGAATCCCAGCTTATGGTACGTCACTATAAGGGATTCCTCGATTAATTAAAGCGATCTGTAGACGAAAGGAGCAAATAGTATGAACATTATTTTACTCGGTGCCCCCGGTGCAGGTAAGGGTACACAGGCAGAAGTTATTTGTGACCGTTTGAACATTCCCACAATTTCAACCGGCAATATCATCAGAGAAGCGCTGAAGACCGGTACTGAAATGGGTCTTAAAGCCAAGTCCTATATGGAAGCAGGTCAGCTGGTTCCCGATGAGGTCGTTATCGGCATTATTCAGGAAAGACTTGCTAAGGATGATGCCAAAAATGGCTTTATCCTCGACGGTTTTCCAAGAACCATCCCTCAGGCTGAGGCTCTGGATAAAATGGGCGTTGTTATCGACAAGGTTATTGATATTGAAGTAACCGATGAGGCAATCGTCAAGAGAATGTCCGGACGCCGTGTCTGCGAGAAATGCGGAGCAAGCTACCATCTGGAATATAAACTTCCGGCAAAAGAAGGCGTTTGCGACAAATGTGCAGGCACCCTTGTTCAGCGTAAGGATGACCATCCGGATACCGTAAAATCTCGTCTTGAGGTTTATCACAAGGAAACAGAGCCCCTCAAGGATTACTACGAGAAACAGGGCAAGCTCTCTGTTGTTGAAGGTCAGGATACAGTTGAACAGACAACAGCTTTGATCCTTAAGGCAATTGAGGCTTGATTCATGGTGATCCTGAAAACAGCCCGCACAATTGCAAAAATGCGTGAGGCGGGCAGAATTTCATCCCGGGCTTTGCGTGAAGCGGGAAAGGCAGTCGAACCCGGCGTATCTACGCTTGAAATAGACACAATAGTGCGCAGATATATCGAGAAGCAGGGGGCAGTCCCCTCGTTTCTCGGATATTGCGATTTTCCTGCAAGCGCTTGTATTTCGGTAAACAATGTAGTCATCCACGGCATACCAAGTGCAAAAACGATACTCAGACAGGGCGATATAGTCAGCATAGACATAGGAGCGGAATTTGAAGGATATCACGGCGATAATGCTTATACGTTCGCCTGCGGTGATGTTTCCGATGAAGCAAAAGCTCTTATGAGGGCAACCAAAGAGTCACTGTATGAGGGAATCAAAAATGCTGTCGCAAAAAACAGGATCGGAGACATCGGTTTTGCAGTGCAGCAGTATGTCGAGGCACGCAGTTACTCGGTTGTCAGAGACTTTGTCGGCCACGGAGTAGGTGCGAAGCTGCATGAAGATCCCAATGTACCTAATTACGGCACACCGGGAAGAGGTGTGCGTCTGCTGCCGGGTATGACAATTGCCATAGAACCTATGGTTACTCAGGGTACGCATAAAGTCAGAATACTTGACGATGGCTGGACTACGGTTACGGCGGACGGTAAACTTGCCGCCCATTATGAACATACAGTAGCTGTTACATCCGATGGTCCAATCATACTGACGTTGCCCGATTGAGGTGGTAATATGAACTTTAAGCGGGGAACAGTAGTCCGTACTAAGGCAGGACATGATAAGGGCAGCTTTTTTGCGGTAATACGCATCGAAAAGGATATGGCATATATCGCAGACGGGAATGTCAGGAAACTTTCTTCTCCAAAGCCGAAAAAGCTTATCCATCTTGCGTTTACCCGTACTGTTCTTGATGAACAGACGATGAATGATGACAGGAAACTGAGTGATGCACTTCGCCGTTTTAATGAGGGCGTTGGTGTTATCCGGGGAGGTAATTGCTTTGTCTAAGGAAGACGTAATTGAGGTAGAGGGCGTAGTAAAAGAAGCTCTTCCAAACGCACAGTTCAAGGTTGAGCTGCAAAATGGCCACGTTATCCTTGCTCATATATCCGGAAAACTGAGAATGAATTTCATCCGCATACTTCCGGGAGATAAGGTAACAGTAGAAATGTCGCCGTATGACCTTACAAAGGGTCGTATAACATGGCGCAGTAAGTAAATTAACGTTAGGGCAACGAAAGGAATGATAACACGATGAAAGTCAGACCTTCAGTAAAGAAAATTTGCGAAAAATGCAAGGTTATAAAGCGTAAGGGCAAAATCATGGTTATCTGTGAAAACCCGAAGCATAAACAGCGTCAGGGCTAAGACGCAACAATAACAGTGGAGGTGCAAAAGTAAATGGCACGTATTGCAGGTGTAGATTTACCAAGAGATAAGAGAGTCGAGATCGGTCTCACTTATATTTTCGGCATCGGCCGTAAAACATCAAACGATATCTTGGCAGCAACAGGTGTAAATCCTGATATCCGTGTAAGAGATCTTACAGAAGATGATGTTGCTAAGATTAAGGAATATATCGATCACAACTGCACAGTAGAAGGTGATCTCAGAAGAGATAACGCTTTCGCTATCAAGAGACTGATCGAAATCGGTTGCTACAGAGGTATCCGTCACCGTACAAATCTTCCTGTCCGTGGTCAGCGTTCCAAAACAAACGCTCGTACCAGAAAGGGCAAGAGAAAGACTATGGCTAACAAGAAGAAGTAATCAGGGAGGAATAACTGATGGCAGTACAGAAAGGTGCTAAGAAGGCTGTTGTACGCAGACGCCGTGAACGCAAGAATGTCGAGAAGGGTGCAGCACACATTCAGTCTACATTCAATAATACTATCGTTACTATATCTGATGTTCAGGGTAATGCGATTTCATGGGCAAGTGCAGGCGAACTGGGCTTCAGAGGCTCAAGAAAGTCTACTCCTTTTGCAGCGCAGTCAGCTGCTGAAACAGCTGCAAAGGCAGCAATGGAGCACGGTATGAAGAGCGTAGAAGTATATGTAAAGGGTCCGGGAGCAGGTCGTGAGGCTGCAATCCGTGCACTTCAGTCCGCAGGTCTTGAAGTAAGCATGATAAAGGATGTAACCCCGATTCCCCACAACGGTTGCCGTCCTCCGAAGAGAAGACGTGTATAATAAATTGGAGGTGCATTTAAAATGGCAGTAAATAGAGATCCTATTCTCAAAAGATGCAGATACTTCGGTATCAGCCCGGCAGTTGTCGGTATAGATAAGAAGTCAAGAAAAAATCAGAATGCCAATACAAGAAAGAAAGTATCTGAATACGGTACACAGCTTAAGGAAAAACAGAAGCTCAAGTTCATCTACGGCGTTCTTGAAAAGTCGTTCCACCATTATTTTGAACTTGCAACAAAGATGGAAGGACAGGCAGGTAACAACCTTATAACTATCCTTGAATCAAGACTTGATAATATCGCTTACAGAATGGGTTTTGCCCTCACAAGAAGAGAAGCAAGACAGCTCGTTACACACGGTCATTTCCTCGTAAATGGAAAGAGAATTGATATTCCTTCCTACAGAGTAAAAGAAGGCGATGTTGTAACTCTCAGAGAAAAGAGCAGAAGCAGCGCAAAGTTCAAAACAGTTATTGAGCAGGCATCCAGCAGAGTAACACCTGTATGGCTCGAAGTAAATAAGGAACAGTTTGCGGCTAAGATCGTAAGAATGCCCAATATCGGGGATGTTGATTACGAAGTTGCTCCGCATCTTATCGTCGAGTTGTACTCCAAGTAATCCATTTAGCAGATACAGGTTACACATCATGGCGGTTATCCGCCTAATGTCAAGGAGGTTAGCTGATGTTCGAATTTCAAAAACCAAGAATAGAGACTACGGAATTAACCGATGACGGCAGATCAGGCAGATTTGTCGTTGAGCCGCTTGAAAGAGGTTTCGGCAATACACTCGGCAACAGTCTTCGCAGAGTGTTGCTGTCTTCACTCGAAGGTGTTGCAGTTACATCAATCAAAATTGACGGTGTTCTGCATGAGTTTTCGACTATCCCCGGTGTCAAGGAGGATGTTACAGCCATCGTCCTGAATATGAAGGGTCTGATCGCAAAGCTTAATTGTGAAGGTCCAAAGACGGTTGAAATTGATGCGGAGGGTCCCTGTGTTGTAACAGCTGACTCTATCAAAAAGGATGCAGATGTCGAGATCCTGAATCCTGAAATGCATATTGCCACACTTGGTAAGGATGCTGACGGTAAAGGTGCTAAACTTCATATGGAAATTACGCTCAGCAAGGGACGTGGATATGTTTCCGCAGAGCGCAATAAGGAAGAGATCGCAAAAGCAGCAAGCGTAATTGGCGTTCTGCCGATCGACTCCATCTACACACCTGTACTTAAAGTAAACTATAATATAGATAACACCCGTGTCGGACAGATAACAGACTATGACAGACTTACGCTGGATGTACTTACTAACGGCGTTATCAATGCGCAGGAAGCAGTTTCTCTTGCAGCAAAGGTGCTTACAGAGCATCTTAACCTGTTTGTCAATCTTTCAGATAAGGGTACAAATACAGAAGTGATGGTCGAAAAGAACGATCAGGGCAAGGAAAAGGCTCTGGAAATGACAATCGAGGAACTTGATCTTTCAGTTCGTTCTTTCAACTGCCTCAAGAGAGCTAATATCAATACTGTAGAGGATCTTACCAATAAGACAGAGGACGAGATGATGAAAGTCAGAAATCTCGGCCGCAAATCGCTTGATGAGGTGATCGACAAGCTTAACAAGCTTGGTTTTTCACTTCGCACAAACGAAGAATAATTCCCATAAGAATAAAGGAGTGAATTCTAATGCCGGGAACAAGAAAATTGGGCAGAGAAACTGCTCACAGAACAGCAATGCTCAGAGCAATGGTTACTTTCCTGCTCGAAAACGGCAAAATCGAGACAACTGTTACTCGTGCTAAGGAAGTTAGTTCGCTTACAGAAAAGTTTATTACACTTGCTAAAGTTGAAAACCTCAGCAATAAGCGTGCAGCAATGGCTTTTATTACAAAGGAAGATGTTGTTAAGAAGCTGTTTACAGAAATCGCACCGAAGTATGCTGACAGAAACGGCGGTTATACAAGAATTACTAAGATCGGTCCCCGTCGCGGCGATGCTGCTGAGATGGCAGTTATCGAACTGATCTGATTTTACAGAGCCCTGCTGCCATTGCGGCGGGGCTTTTCTATAAAAGCAATTGTGTACACGCTGCCGTGTGTTCAGTAACAAGATTGAAGCCTGAATTTTGTTTATTATTAAAAAAAGTGTGTGTAAAACAGAAAAAACGCTGCCGGATACTTGACAGCGTTTTTTATTTGGTGTATAATATCATAATGCACCATCATAGGAAAGTGCCTGTTTTTCTGTGAAAAAACAGTAAAAACGACCCTGACACATAAGCATATTACCACATATTGAGAAAAAAATCAAGTGTTTATTTTCGGTACAACTGAAACCCATCAGCGTGATGTTTTACAAAGTTGAAAAACTTGCCGGACTTGATTTTACCTCAGAACACTGTATTGTGTTTTTTTGTTTGCGGCTGACATTTTTCTGTTTGTGGTGCAGTGCATAACCTTAACTGTTATATAAAACTGAATGGAGTGATCGTATGGTAAATGTCAAACCTGTTCGTTTGGGTAAGACTGAACGAATGAGCTTTTCCCACATCGACGAAGTACTCAATATGCCAAATCTGATAGAGATTCAAAAGGATTCCTATCAATGGTTCCTTGATAAGGGACTTAAAGAGGTGTTTGAGGATGTTTCGGGAATTACCGACTTTTCGGGTAATATCCGTCTTGATTTTGTTGATTATAAGCTCGATACCTCTAAACCGAATTATAGTATCAAAGAATGTAAGGAGAGAGATGCTACATATTCTGCTCCTCTTCATGTTACGGTGAGACTGAAAACTCCTAACGGAGAAGTAAAAGAAGATCCTGAAATATTTATGGGTGATTTTCCGCTTATGACACCGAGTGGTACTTTTGTAATTAACGGTGCAGAGCGTGTAATAGTATCACAGCTTGTCCGCTCTCCGGGCGTTTACTATAAAATGGATCACGATAAATACGGTAACAAGCTTTTCAGCGCAACTGTTATTCCTAACAGAGGCGCATGGCTTGAATATGAAAATGACGCAAACAGTGTATTCTATGTAAGAATAGATAAAAACCGCAAACTTCCGGTAACAACCTTTATCCGTGCGCTTGGATATGAGAACGGTCTTGAAACAGATTCTGAACTGATCGATTTCTTCGGCGCTGATAAAATGATACTCGCAACAATAGAAAAGGATAATACAAAAGGCGGCGAGGAAGCTCTCAAAGAAGTTTACAAGAAACTTCGTCCGAGTGAACCGGCTACAAAAGATGCGGCTCAGCAGCATTTGAACAACCTGTTCTTTGATGCAAGACGCTATGATATGTCAAGAGTCGGCAGACATAAGTATAACAAAAAACTCGGTATGGCTAACCGTCTTGCAAATCAGGTTCTTTCACGTCCTATAATAAGTGACGAAGGAGAACTTATCGCTGAGGAAGGCGAATTTATATCCAAAGAACGAGCTATGGAAATCGAAGACCTTGGTATTACAGTAGCGTATATCAAACCTCAGGGAAGCGTAATCGAGGAAATTCCCGAAGAAGTAAAGATCATTTCAAACGGTATGGTAGATATTTCCAAATATGTTTCCTTTGAAGTTAAGGAAAGCTGCGGAATTAATGAAAAAGTCCGCTGGGTAATACTCAAAGATATCCTTGCAAAAGGTCTTGATGAAGAAAAGCTCAGACTTGAACTTAAAAAGAATAAAAATCTCCTCATCCCTAAGCATATTATCGTAGACGATATCTACGCAACTATAAACTATATGCTCACACTTTCACACGGTATCGGTACTACAGATGATATTGACCATCTCGGCAACAGAAGAATACGTTCTGTCGGCGAATTGCTTCAGAATCAGTTCCGTATCGGTTTTACAAGACTCCAGAGAGTTATTACCGAAAGAATGACAAGTCAGGCTCAGGATTATGAACATATCGACCCCAAAACTCTTATAAATATCCGTCCTGTAACTGCTGCAATCAAGGAATTTTTTGGTTCATCACCGCTTTCTCAGTTTATGGACCAGAATAACCCGCTTGCTGAACTTACACACAAGCGCCGTCTCTCTGCACTTGGTCCCGGCGGTCTTTCAAGAGACCGTGCAGGATTTGAAGTTCGTGACGTACACTATACGCACTACGGCAGAATGTGTCCTATTGAGACACCTGAAGGTCCTAACATCGGTCTTATCTCATATCTTGCTACCTTCGCAAAAATAAATGAATACGG
>CACXGC010000141.1 GCA_902767155.1 uncultured Ruminococcus sp.
TATAGTTTTCAGCACTGTACAGATAGCAAGCTGTTATCGGAATATCAGACGACGGAACAAGTCTTTGAAGGTCATCGAGAGTTATAAGGAGTGAAGCAGCCTTTTTTCTGCCATTTTCTGCGCCCTTTTCGTTTCCTTCCATAATTGTACAAATACTTCTGTATAATACCTTAAGGTCATCACTGTTTTTAGCTTTTGCCATATTAAGAACCGTCAGATCGGATTTTGCGAGTTTCTTTACAACGTCGCCCGAAGTTTTGTCAACAAAAACGACATCGGGTTCAAATTTCTTGATCTTGTTCATATCCGGAGCATACTTTTTTCCGACAGAAGGAACATTCTGCAATTCCGGCTGAGTACATTCGTCACTTTTTGCCTTGATACTATCAGCATAACCGCATGATATAAGAATATCCGCTACAGAGTCACTCAAACATACAACCGAAGAAGGTTTCTGCGAAAAAGTATAGCTTGCGATATTTACAGGGTATTCTCCGTCCTGTGAACAAGCTGCTGCTGAAAAAGCAAGTAAAGCAGCCGCAATCAGACACAATATTTTCTTCATTTATATGACTTCCTTTTCAGTATAATTTTGTAACGTCTTGAAAAAAGACATTTCTATTATAAACGAAAGCTTTGAAATATACAACAGATTTCAGCAATTTTTCAAAAAATACTTCGTAAAAAAGCGAACCGTTACAAAATCGTACAGTTCGCAGTTTTAATTATTCATTTTTGCTGCTGTTCTGAGAAGAAGACTTATTTCTTTCTTTCACAAGAATAACAGCGCAAAGAGCAAGTACAAGTGCAGAGACAGCTCTCAAGACCCATATATAACCGCCTGTTGTAAAGATCCCATTGCATAAATCATTTATCAACTGCCATATACCGAGAAATACGAAATAAATTCCAAGCGGAATTATTGCCTTACTTTCTTTACGGAACTTTGTCAATAAAATTATGGCAGTACATATCCACATAAACGCATAAACATAACCCATAATGTCACATCCTGAAATTCATGTTATTTTCCGGATTTCTTTTTTCCGACACCGATGAAAATTGTTACGACAAAATAGATCACTGCTGCTATTATGCCGACATAGTGTATTATATCCATAAAAACATTATCGGGTATAAGCTGACGAAAAGCATAATCGGTCAGTATCCATATACCTTCAAAAAGAAAAAACAATGCTACCGGACGGTAACAGCTGAAAGTCCTCATTCTCGGACTGTACATAATCGCTGTAACTGCAAGGCAGGCTATAGCTGCCAGAATTGCAAGAATCACCATAATCACTCCTAAAAAACATATCAATAATTAGATTATACTGTCGATTGCTGAAAAAATCAAGTGGGCGGCACTATTATTACAAATTGTATAATTATACTTGAGGTAATGAAAATCGCCCCTAAATTTCATTGTTATAAAATTACTTCGCCTTGCAATTGACATTAAAACGTATATGGAGTAAAATATGATGTATAATGTTCTAATGTTTTGTACACCTGTAACGGGTGGCAATAAATGTTAAGAAAGGTGTTTCCTATGGAGAATTATCTGAGAAGAACATGGGCAGAGGTAGATGCCGATGCTATAAAACATAATTTCAGGGTCATACGTGAAGCAACTGACCCGAAAGCGGATATTATGTGTGTTATAAAAGCTGACGGATACGGTCATGGCGCAGTATTTCTTGCCGGATTGTATGAAAAATTGGGTGCTGCCCGTTTTGCCGTTTCAAATATTGAGGAGGCTTTGCAGCTTCGTGAAAATGGTATAAAACTTCCGATACTCATTCTTGGCTTTACTCCGGCAGATATGGCAAAGGAACTTGCTGCAAACAATATTGCACAGGCAGTGTTTTCTGAGGATTACGCCGCAGAACTTTCCGATTATGCGGCAAAGAGTAATGTTGAAGTGAAAATCCATATAAAACTCGATACGGGTATGAGCCGTATAGGATTTATGTACCAGCAGCCGGAAAGAGATGCATCTTCAATTTCTGCAATAAAAAAAGTCTGCTCTCTTCCGAATTTGATACCGGAGGGAATATTTACCCATTTTGCGCTTTCCGATGAGGGAGAAGAGGGCGCAGAACCTACAGCACATCAGATATTATGTTTCTCTGACGCAGTAGAAAAACTTAAGGCGGACGGAATAACTTTCCCTGTTGTACACTGTTCCAACAGCGGAGCTATAATTGACTACAAGCAGGTACATTTTGACTGTGTACGTGCCGGAATAATATTGTATGGTCTTTCACCTTCATCAAAACTTGCCGGAAAGCTGGATCTAAGACCTGCCATGCAGATAAAAAGTGTTATCGCACAAATAAAGACGGTAGAGCCTGATACGGCAGTGAGTTATGGCGGTACATTCGTTACTGACAGGAAAACTGTTATTGCAACAGTTCCTATAGGTTACGCAGACGGCTATACACGCAGTCTCGGAAATCGTGCATTTATGACGGTTAACGGACAGAAAGCTCCGATAATAGGCAGGGTATGCATGGATCAGGTAATGATAGACATTACCGGAATTGATGATGTTCATACAGGAGACGAAGTTACTGTCATAGGCGATGGAAAAAATAACACACTTTCATTTGACAACATCGCAAAAATGACGGGTACGATAAATTACGAGGTCGTTTGTCTTGTAGGAAAAAGAGTTCCCCGTGTGTATCTGCGTCACGGGGAAAATATCGGTATTATGGACTGCATAAGAAACAGCCAGTAATAAATACTCGTTCTGGAAAGAGATGAAATAAATGAAACTTCTTGTACTTGACGGAAACAGTATAATAAACCGTGCTTACTACGGAATTAAACTTCTCACAACTAAGGACGGTCAGTATACAAATGCTATCTACGGATTTTTGACTACTTTCAGGAAACTTCTTGATGAAAGTGAGCCTGATGCTGTCGCAGTTGCTTTTGACCTTAAAGCTCCAACATTCCGCCACAAAGCATACAGCGGATACAAGGCTAACCGTAAAGGAATGCCGGATGAACTTGCTGCACAGATGCAGCCGCTTAAAGACCTGCTTTGTGCCCTCGGATTCCGTATTGTCACCTGTGAGGGTTTTGAAGCTGATGACATACTTGGTACACTTGCAAAAGTTTGTACCGACAGCGGCAACGAATGTATTATTGCAACAGGTGACAGAGACAGCTTACAGCTTGTATCGCCGTCTGTTTCTGTGCGCATAGCTTCAACAAAATTCGGTAAGCCGGAAGTGACACTATACGATGTGGAAAAAATCCGTGAGGTTTACGGAGTGAGTCCTGAACAACTTATTGAGATAAAGGCAATTCAGGGCGATAATTCCGACTGTATACCCGGAGTGCCCGGAATAGGAGAAAAAGGTGCTGCCGACCTTATACAGCGTTTTGGCAGTGTTGCATATATTTACGATAACCTTGATACTATTGACGTAAAACCGGGTATACGGAAAAAACTCGAAGCCGGCAAAGAAAGTGCCTTGATAAGCCATATGCTCGGTACTATAAGCACCGATGCCGATATTGATAAGAATATTTCCGATTATATTCCCTCTCCATGTGACAAAAAAACTGCCGCCTCTATGATGGCAAAGCTTGAATTTTTCTCTCTCATGGAAAAATGGGGATTAAGCGGCGCAGATATTGCCAATACTGAAACAACTGACCGTGGTGCAAATGAAATCCGTACCTTGACAGTAAAAAAAGATATACCTCTGCTTACAATTTACGAATTTATCAAAGGTAAAAATGTTGATTTTCTTGCTGAAACTGACGGCACGGATATTACAGCAATTTCACTTTGCTGTGGCGACGATGTTTATATGTGCGATATGATGACACCTGATTTTCAGGATTTTACGGAAAAATTTCTCAGCGATACATCTATCGTAAAGCGCACACATAATTGTAAGCCAATATATGCCGCTGCTGACCGTTTCGGCTGGGAATGTTCCAATATCACATTTGATACCATGCTCGCAGCATATCTTCTTAATCCCAATTCTCCGGATTACAGTATGAGCCGCCTTGTGAGTGAGTATTCTGTCACACCGTTTTCATGCAGTGAAAATACCGATATCGAAATATTTGTTCCGCTTGCTGATTGTCTTACGGCAGAAATAAATGAAAAGCAGCAGACAAATCTTTTGCAGGAAATAGAAATTCCTCTGGCAAGAGTGCTTGCATCAATGGAAAATATTGGCTTTGCTGTTGACAAACAGGGAATTTACGAATACGGCGAAAGCATGAACGAGGATATTGAGCGTCTGAGGGCAAGTATTTGTGAATATGTAGGCTACGATTTCAATATAAATTCTCCGAAACAGTTAGGTTCGGCGCTTTTTGAAAAGCTTATGCTGCCAAAAGGAAAGAAAACCAAAAGCGGTTACTCGACAAGTGCAGAAGTTCTTGAAGAACTGAGAGATGTTCACCCCGTTATTGGTGAAATTCTCGAATACCGCACTCTTACTAAATTGAAGTCAACTTACTGTGACGGACTTCTCAAAGTTATAGGTGCGGACGGCAGAATACATTCTAACTTTAACCAGACTGAAACACGTACCGGAAGAATAAGCTCCACAGAGCCTAATCTGCAAAATATTCCCGTAAGGACACAGCGGGGAAAAGAATTCAGAAAGTTTTTCAGAGCCGCTGACGGCTGTATACTTGCCGATGCGGACTATTCACAGATAGAGCTTCGTGTGCTTGCACATATTGCAAATGATGAGCATATGATAAAAGCATTCGAGGATAATAAGGATATCCACACTTCAACCGCAGCAAAAGTATTCGGTTTGCCTGACGAAATGGTAACATCTCAGCTTCGCAGCAGGGCAAAGGCTGTCAATTTCGGTATAGTTTACGGTATCGGTGCTTTTTCACTTGCGAAAGATATCGGCGTTTCCCGAAAAGAGGCGGATCGTTATATAAAGGACTATCTGAAACTTTACAGCGGTATTGACGACTACATGAAAAATACCGTTGAACAGGCAAAAACAGTCGGATATGTAACAACTATGTTCGGAAGACGAAGATATCTTCCTGAACTGGTATCATCAAATCACAACCTTCGTGCATTTGGTGAAAGAGTTGCACGTAATATGCCTATACAGGGAACTGCTGCGGATATAATAAAGATCGCAATGATAAAAGTATACGACAGACTTCGTAAGGAAAATATGAAGGCTCGTCTTATTTTACAGGTTCATGATGAACTTATCGTCGAAGCACCCGAAGAAGAAGCAGAAAAGGCTGCAAAACTTATCAGTGAGGAAATGCAGAATGCAGTACAGCTTTCTGTTCCCCTGACAGCAGATGCAGGAATCGGAAAAACCTGGTATGAAGCAAAAGCATAATAATTTGGAGGGAGGTTCACGCAATGCTGCGTGTATTATTCATATGTACCGGCAATACCTGCCGAAGTCCTATGGCAAAAGCTATTTTTGCAAAGAAATCCGAAGAATACGGTATAAAATGTATATTCAGCAGTGCTGCACTGGGATTTTGCAGTGACAGCGGAGTTTCACAAAATGCTGTAAAAGTATGCAACGAGATAAATCTTGATATAAGTACTCATAAACCAAGAATTATACGTGAACACGACCTTGATGTCTGTAACGTTTTTGTTGTAATGACCCAAAGCCATGCACAGACACTTATGTCAATTGGTGTGCCGCAGAATAAGATATACGTTCTTGGCGGAGGTATTCCTGACCCCTATGGTTCGGACCTTGTGACATACCGCAGATGCCGCAAGTCTATTGAAGAGGCAATAGACGTTTTTTGCAGACTGCTCATGGAAAAATATCCGGAAATAACAAGCTGTGAGACATCTCCGGAAATGACAAGTGGTGAAAAAAATTATGATATCAGCGGATGACATTATGATTGTTCCGATGGGAAAAGAACACATAACGAGGCTTGTTGAACTGGAAAATTGCTGTTTTTCTCAGCCGTGGAACGAACAGAATCTTTCTGAGGAACTTGACAACCATACGGCACATTTCATTGTTGCAGAAAAAAATGATGATATTGCCGGCTATATGGGTATTTTTACAGTGTGCGAAAGCTGTTATGTTTCCAATATTGCGGTATTTCCACAGTATAGGCGGCAAGGAATAGCAAGTCTTCTGATAGACAATGCCTGCCGTATAGCTTTAGAAAACGGTGCGGAGTCCATTTCGCTTGAAGTTCGCCCTTCAAATGTCAGCGCAATCGCACTTTATACTAAAAAGGGCTTTGAAGAAGTCGGACTGAGAAAAAATTTTTACCGTAATCCTACCGAGGATGGTCTTATCCTCACGAAAACACTTGAATGATAAACATGGTGAGAATATGAAAATTTTATCAATAGAAAGTTCCTGTGATGAAACAGCAGCTGCTGTCATTGAGGACGGAAGAAAAATAATTTCCTCTGTTGTTGCAACACAGGTGGAAGAACATAAGCTTTATGGTGGAGTTGTTCCCGAAATAGCGTCACGCAGGCATTGTGAATCTATAAATGGTGTGATACGTGAAACTCTTGCTCAGGCGGATATGAAACTTTCAGAACTTGATGCTATTGCTGTAACAAATGCTCCGGGTCTGATTGGTGCTTTGCTTGTGGGGGTGAATTTTGCGAAAGGTCTTTCACTTTCTTCGGGTCTGCCGCTTATACCGGTTCACCATCTGCGTTCGCATATTGCGGCAAACTATCTTGCACATCAGGAACTGAAACCGCCGTTTTTATGCCTTGTTGTATCAGGCGGTCACAGCCATATTGTTGAAGTCAAAGACTATACTGAGATGAAAATAATCGGCTGCACTCGTGACGATGCCGCCGGTGAAGCTTTTGACAAAGCCGCCCGTACAATGGGAATGCCGTATCCGGGCGGTATTTACCTTGATAAAGCAGCCGAAAACGGTGATCCGGACAGCATTTCTTTCCCGAAACCGAAAATAAGCGGCTCGGAATATGATTTCAGCTTTTCCGGTCTGAAAACCGCTGTAGTAAATCTCATACATAATGCTCAGCAGCGTGGAGAAACTCTCCCGACAAATGACCTGTGTGCATCTTTCAGAAAAGCGGTTGTCGGTTGCCTTACAGATAATTTTATACGTGCGGCGAATCATCTCGGTTATGACAAATTGGTGCTTGCCGGAGGTGTTTCAGCAAACTCACTTTTAAGAAAGCGTATGGATGAGGAAACTAAAAAACGTGGCTGGAAATGTTATTATCCTCCGCTGTCACTTTGCGGAGATAATGGTGCTATGGTGGGTGCACAGGCGTATTACGAGTATCTTTCGGGAAATATAGCTGATATTGGGCTGAATGCTTTTGCTACGAAGAGTATTGAAGCAAAGTAGATAACCATGTTTTTGTTGAATTGTGCAGAAAAAGGCAGTTCTTATAAGCCGGAATTTTCCGGTATATCGGAACTGTCTTTTTTTTCAGCATTATATGAAAATAAAAAAAACCGCCCCAAAAGGACGGTTTCCGTGTCGGCATCTTCCTATTTTCCCAGATCGTTACCAATCAAGTATCTTCGGCACCATTGAGCTTAACTTCCGTGTTCGGCATGGGAACGGGTGTACCCTCAACGTCATCAACACCGACTATTCAATTGTGTCGCTCTCGACGACTCCCTTATGATACCTCATTTTGAAAAAAATGTCAATAGCAAATTCGCAGAAAAAATATACAATTTGTATTTTAAACTAACATTATCCGAAATGTATTGACACCGGATTTTTTTTTGCATAGTATGTAGTGTACGCAATGCGTAAAAAAGGCGGTTTGCGGTGATTGTTTTACCGGCAGCCAAAGGATGGTGTTTTTTTGAGTATCGTAGAAATTATGATATTGTCTGCCGCTTTGAGTATAGATGCTTTTGGCATAGGTGTATCATGTGCTTTTCGTGGAATAAAAATGCCGCTGTTGTCAAAGGCTGTTATATGTCTTGTGTTGATAGCAGTAACAGAAGTTGCATCACTGATCGGCGGTATAACAGGAAATTATCTTTCGGAGACGGCAGCAAAAACTATTGGTGCTACACTTCTTATAATATTGGGAATGTATATAGCTTTTTGTGCTTTTTCTGACGAAAAGGGAAGGAAAATTGTTAAAGAGGAAAAAAATTCTGCTGTCGGAATAGCTGTAAAAGTACTTCATGACCCTTCGGCAGGTGATGCGGATCGTTCGGGAGATGTTGACATAAAAGAGGCACTTTGTATAGGAGCAGCCTTGTCGGCGGACTGCTTTTCGGCAGGTATAAGTGCAGGAATAGACGGAAATGTGGGACTAATGCCGATTTTTTGCGGAATTTTTCACCTGTTATTTCTGTGTTTCGGTGAAATTATCGGAAAATATCTGGACGGTTTGTGCAATATCAAACAAATTTGGGTATCACTTTTTTCCGCTTTGATTCTGATTTTGATAGGAATAGGAAGGCTGTTATAATTCTATAATAGTGGAGTTTCTTTTTTTTGGTTTATGCACAAAAATCAATGTGAATACTTGGCAAATGCGACAATGATAGAGTATTTGTCTATTTTGACGTAAAAACATCAGAAATATATCTTTTTAAGACAAAAAGCCGCTGTGAGGGTGTTTCGGTTTGTTATTCGCAACAATAATTTGGTTATAAAAAAAGCCGATGTGTGCAAAATAACTAACCGAAAATTAGCTATAATGTGTAACTAAAGGCTGGAAAAATGTTAATTACTTCCAAAAAAATGAAAAAATGATGGCAAAATAACTAAAAATGGCTGCACATTTTTATAAAAAGAAATAAAAATGATATTTGGCATTGAATTTAACCCCACATTATGATATCATTATTACAGTGGCTGACGAATGCCTGTTCCCTTTTTTTGGGTAAGCAGTCGGCGTTCTCGGCTGTATGGCACGGGTGGACGTGTACAAAAAATATTCTTATCAGAAAGAGGGATTTACGATGGTTAGTAAAACAAAAAGAGTTCTTGCACTCGTTCTGACCGCAATGATATCAGCATCCGCACTGGCAGGATGCGGTGGCGGCAGCAGCGGCGGCGGTTCCACGACGACAAGTACTCCGACAAACTCAACGGCAAACAACACAGCAAGCAATTCCGGAAATCAGGCTGCTGAACTCGATCTTGATAGCGACAGTTCCGTTGATATAATCAAGGAAAGAATCAAGAAAGAAGCAGAAACATCAGGCGGTGAAATCAAACTCGAAGTATGGTGCTCAGGCGACGACAAAAAGTTTGAAACAACCAGAATTAAGGCATTTAAGGATAAGTATACACCGGACGGCGTGAAGATCGTTGTAAACATCAGTGCTGTAGGTGAAGATAAGGTTGGCGGTAAGGTTCTTGAGAAACCGGAAGAAGCTGCTGACGTGTTCAACTTCGCTGATGACCAGCTTACAGGTCTTGCAGAATCAAAGGCTATTGCTGACCTTGGTGATATGTTCCAGAACAATATCAAGAAGAACAATACCGAAGAGTCTGTTTCAGTATGCTCGGTAAATGATGTATTCTATGCATTCCCGAGAACATCAGATAATGGTTACTTCATGTACTACGACAAGAGAGACCTTGATGAGGCTGATCTTGACGATATGGATACTATTATCAGCAAACTTGGCGCAAAGAACAAGAATATCTATCTCCCGCTCGGTAACGCATGGTATAACTGCGGATTCTTCTTCGCAGCAGGCTGTGATATCTCCTATGACGCAAAAACAAAGCAGCAGACAGCTACTTTCAATACTCCGGAAGGCTATAAGGCTGCAAGAGCTATGAACCACCTTGCTCTCAATCTGCATAAAGGCTTTGAGTGCGATGCAGGTTCACTCGGTGATAACGTATTCGTAGCAGACGGATTTAAGAATGGTACACTCGGCGCAGCTGTTATCGGTACATGGGCAGGTCCGGATATCAAGAAGAATATCGGTGCTGAATATGTAGGCGCCGCTAAACTTCCGAAGGTTGATATGGACGGCGAAAAGGTTCAGCTCCACTCATTCAGTGGTTACAAAATAGTAGGCGTTAACAAATTCACAAAATACCCGATTACATCAAAGGTGCTCGCATACTTCCTCACAAACAAGGAATCACAGCTTGAAAGATATAAAACAAGAGGACTTATTCCGACTAACAAAGAGGCTCTTGAAGACAGTGACGTTAAGGCAGATCCGGCATTGAAGGCTATTCAGGATCAGAAAGAATTCTCACATCCGCAGGGCGCTTCTGTAGGAACAAGCTTCTGGTCATGCAGCCCCGGAACAATCGGTACAAAGATCAAGGATGCTGAAGGAAATCTTCCTGAAGATAAGATCGAGGAAATCCTCAACAGTGTCGTTGCTCAGATCGAAAGCTCCAACAAGTCAAACGCTACCTGATTGACTGATATAAAATCGTAACAAGTTAAAATATTTAGCAGCTTGTTATAAACAACGAGCTGCTAATATTTAGCTTATTTTTTGCAAAGGAGTTGTATATGGATGGATTATCTTGATTATGTCCAGATGACAAAAGGACAACAGATATCCTATAATATCAAGTCTTTTTTCACCGGTATCCCCGGAGCAATTGCCGGATTCTTTCAGGTTGTTGCTAATGTGATAAAGGGCTTTTTTGGATGGATTGGAAACGGTTTTAAGGGTTACGGTCAGAGATTCTCAGACGGTGATACCGGAACAAAGCTTTCATACGTAATCATGGGCGCAGGCAACATGATGCACAAACAGCTTGGAAAAGGTCTTGTGTTCCTTGCTGTAGAAGTTCTCTACATAATGTATATGGTTAATTTCGGTATGACCTATGTATCCAAGATCTATTCCGATAATGTTACCATTACAGATTCAAACGGCGTTACAGCTGTTCACTATGGCGTTATCGGAAGTAACACACCTGTTTACGGTTATGATGACTTCGGTGAGAAAACTTTGCTTAACAGAGATAATTTGGATACATCAAACAATGTACTGCTCTTCTTCGTTGTTACACTGCTTATAACTATAGCATTTTTCGCACTCTACATAGCTAATACAAAGAGTGCTTATGAGACTGAACAGCTTATCAAGGCAGGTAAGACACCTATGACAGGCATTGAGGAAATTAAGGACTATTTCGATGAGCGTTTCCACGTTACTCTTCTTACTATTCCGGTTCTTGGTCTTCTCGCTTTTACGGTTGTACCTATTATCTTTACAGTGTTTATCGCTTTCACGAACTATACTCGTGAGAGAATTGCCCCCGGTGAACTTTACTGGTGGGTAGGTTTCCAGAACTTTGCAGAAGTGTTCAATACAGGTAGTGCAGAACAGTCTGCAACATTCGGAAAGATCCTTTCATGGACCCTTATATGGGCTTTCTTCGCAACATTCTCTAACTTTATTCTTGGTATTATCCTCGCTCTTATGATAAATAAGAAAGAAATCAAATTCAAGGCTTTCTGGAGAACTCTCTTCATTATCACAGCAGCAGTTCCTCAGTTCGTTACACTTCTTCTTATGAAGATGCTTCTCGGTCAGGGCACAGGTCTTAACGCTATGATGGGTACTACATATCCGTTCCTTACAGATGCAACATGGGCAAAATGTACGGTTATCATCGTTAATATCTGGGTAGGTGTTCCGTTCACAATGCTGAGTACTTCCGGTATCCTTATGAACATACCTGAAGATCTGTATGAGAGTGCTCGTATCGACGGTGCTAACGCTGTTCAGCAGTTCACCAAGATCACATTCCCGTATATCTTCTTCGTACTTACACCATACCTCATCTCCAGCTTTGTTGGAAATATCAATAACTTCAACGTTATCTACTTCCTTACAGGCGGCGGTCCTGAATCACATCTGTATTACAAATCAGGTGAAACAGACTTGCTTGTAACATGGCTTTACAAATTGACAGTAAGTGAAGGTGACTACAAACTGGCAGCAGTAATCGGTATCTTCGTATTCCTGATTTGTGCAATCGGTTCTCTTATTGCCTTCAATATGTCCAAAGCTTCTAAGAATGAGGAGGAATTCTCGTGAATACTACAAATTTTCAGAACAGCCCTCAGGCCGGCTATGCAGCCAAAAGAAAGGCTGCAAATACAGCGATCTATATCATTCTTGCAGTATTGGGTGTTATATGGCTTTTCCCGATCATCTGGCTTATACTTACATCTTTCGATGGCGAAACCGGTGCGGTTACAAGAAGCCTTATACCAACCAACTGGTCATTCAACAACTACATAAAACTTTTTGTTCAGTATGAGACTGATGCAAATGGTAATGAAGTTCAGGTAGCTGCTGATGCAATGCAGTTCCCGTATATGCAGTGGATTCTGAATACACTGTTCGTTGCAGTTTGTTCATGTGTCATTTCTACACTGCTTGTACTTATGGTAAGTTACACATTCTCAAGACTTCGTTTCAAGAGCCGTAAAACTTTCCTTAACATGGGTCTTATCCTCGGTATGTTCCCTGGATTCATGTCAATGGTTGCAGTTTACGCTATCATGAAAGTTCTTGGTCTGACAAACTCACTTATCGGTCTTATCATCGTATATTCCGCAGGTGCCGGTCTTGGCTATCAGGTTGCAAAAGGTTTCTTCGATACAATCCCTCATGCACTTGATGAAGCTGCTAAAATAGACGGTGCAACAAGACATCAGATTTTCTGGCAGATAATTCTTCCCCTTTCTAAGCCGATCATCGTTTATACAGCACTTACAACATTCATGGGTCCTTGGGGCGACTACATTTTCGTAAGCTACTTCATGGATCAAAACCCATACGGTTGGACCGTTGCAAGAGGTCTTTATGAAATGATCGACAACAAAGAAAATATTAATGAATGGTTCAAGCCTTTCTGTGCCGGTGCGGTAATTATAGCAATTCCGATCACAACTTTGTTCCTTATCATGCAGAGATTCTATGTAGGCGGTATGACAGGCGGAGCTGTAAAAGGCTGATTCAAATTTTTCAAAGCAGGGACGCAGATTGCTCCCTGCTTTCTGTATAGGAGTGACTAAAATGAATAGAAGATTTTTTGCAACAATTCTTTCGGCTGTAATACTGTCGGCGGGAGTACTCGGAGGATGCAGCGGTGGAACTAAGAACAACGGAACACAAAATACTGAATCAACTGCTGCATCTGCTGACACTTCGGTAAACAGTTCGTCAGAAGGTACTTTTTCACTGCCTGAAAACGGAGGTTTCGGAACTGTAAGCTATGAGCTTTCAAAAGATAAGTACCGCACTTACTACGAAATATTCCCATACTCTTTCTGCGATTCAAACGGTGACGGAATAGGAGATCTAAAGGGCATTATATCAAAACTCGATTACCTGAATGACGGCAATCCTGAAACTACTGATGACCTTGGCGTTGAGGGTATCTGGCTTATGCCGATCATGCCTTCGCCGTCTTACCATAAGTACAACTGCAAAGACTATATGGATATAGATCCCGATTACGGTACACTTGACGATTTCAAAGAATTGGTAGAACAGGCTCACAAGCGTAACATAAATGTCATTATAGACCTCGTTCTGAACCATACTTCAAGAACACATCCATGGTATAAAAGTGCTTTGAAAGAATTAAAAGAGGGCAAAACAGACGGATACGCTGAGTACTACCATTTTGAGAAAAATAAAAAGGCTGATGGTTGGCGTTCTGCCGGAGTTGATGATTGGTGTTATGAATGTGAATTCGATTCCGATATGCCCGACCTGAATCTCAAAAATGAAAAGGTCAGGGAAGAAATTAAGAAAATAGTTGATTTCTGGCTTGGAATTGGAGTAGACGGTTTCCGTCTTGATGCAGTACTCTGGTTTGAAAGCACCGGCGACAACGATTCAATAGAAGACTTGAAATGGCTTTACGACTATGCTAAAACTGTCAAGGAAGATGTTTACATGGTAGGCGAGTGCTGGACAAATTCCGCAATTATAGCAAATTATTATAAATCGGGTCTTGACAGCTTCTTTGATTTTGACGAGCAGGGTCCTACAGGCAGAGTTAAGAAAGCTCTTACTGCCGAAAGTGCAAAACAGTATGTAAAGCAGGTTTCGATATATGAGGAAGATCTGAAAAATAATAATGCTGCCGCTATCAATACGCCGTTCATATCAAACCATGATACAGCAAGAAGTGCAGAATTTTTCTCAAATGAAACATACCGCAGAATGGCAGCGAGTATGTATCTTATGATACCCGGAAATTCGTTCGTTTATTACGGCGAAGAAATAGGTATGAAAGGCTCGGCAAACGACCCCGACAAGCGTACCGGAATGTACTGGTCAGCATCAGACAAGACGGGTTATGTTGAAAAAATCCCCGGTGCAAGCAATACTTATGTTCCCGAAAAAGCAGTTGATGAGCAGTTGAAAGACAACGATTCTCTTCTGACTTTCTACAAAAAAGCAATTGCACTCAAAAATCAGAATCCCGAAATAGCAAGGGGAACAATGACTGTTGTTGATCTTGGAAGTGATGCCTGCGGCGGTTATGTTGCAGATTATGACGGCTCTAAGGTGCTTGTAATGTTCAATGCGAGCCCGAAATCTGAAAAAGTGACTGTACCGTCAGATAAATTTACTGTCAAGGAAGTAAGAGGCTATCTCTATGCAGATATGGGAGATGTTGCTTCATCATCGGGTTCTGATGATCTTGACGATATTTTCGGCGGCGGAACTACTGGTAGCAAGGAAGACGATAACGTCAAGGAAATAAAAGTTTCCGGTCAGGAAGTCACACTTCCGGCATTCAGTACTATAGTTTTGAAATGATATCGCTTTTTTGCGGAATAAAAAATAAAGTCGGTGAATTTTCTCGAATTCGCCGGCTTTTTTTACTCATTTGGTAAAATATTGAGGAAAACGCCTTTTGACAAACTTATTACTGCCGCGGGATATATAATAGTTTCGGGTAAATCGGAAACTTTACTGTGTTGTCTGCATTTTATCGCATTGCTTGATGGGATATAAACTATATTTTGTCACAAAATATGATGTGTGGTCATGGCATAAGTACGATTCCCGAAATAAATTCAGGGGTGGTTGATTTGAAATTATCAGGTCTTTCGGCTTTGCAGAGATTCCGAAATATCAGAATTAGTGACGGTGTGAAAGGTTTTGCCGTTCAACTTGTCGTTTTCGGATGCGGTTTCCTTGCGGCAGATGGGGCAGTATTCGGTTCGTATGCTCCGTTTGGTATTTCAATTACAGCGGCATTACCTTTTCCATATGCATTGACAGCATTTTTGGGAGCATCGACCGGATACATAATTTCTCCGGTTGGAAACGGCAGTTTTCGCTACATTTCTGCTATGGTAGCTGTAATTGCCATTCGCTGGACTCTGAACGAAATCAAGTCACTTAACAGTCATTTTATATATAACAGTTTGGTAGCTTTTTTGCCTACATTTGCAACCGGACTTGCTATGATGAGTGTAAACGGATTTTCTGCAAGGATGTTTTCATTGTATACCATAGAATCGCTTTTGTGCGGTGCAGCAGCATATTTTATTGCACGTACTGCAGTAATGCTTGCCGGTACGAAAAGTCTCGGGATGCTTATGCCGCAGGAACTCGCCTGTATTATTCTCAGCGGATGTATTGGCATACTTGCTATGGCAAACATATATATAGGTACGCTTTCGGTTGGCAGGATACTTTCGGTATTGATTATCCTGTTCTTCGCACGTTACGGCGGCATTGCAGGCGGTTCGGTTGCCGGAATATCAATTGGTGTTGTGCTTGGACTTGCTTCCGCAAAAGTTGCATTTCTTGGCGGATCATATGCTTTTGGCGGTCTTATAGCAGGACTTTTTTCTCCGGTCGGACGAATAGCTGCCTCTGCTGCATTCTTGCTCAGCAGCATAATGACGGGACTTCAAAGCGCTTCGGCAGCAGAAATTATAGGCGTGTTGTATGAAGATATTGCAGCGTCTCTGATTTTTCTTTTTTTGCCCAAAAACGCAGGAAATTTCCTGAAATCACTTTTTGTATCTAAAGACGGTGATGAGATAGCGGAAGGTCTTAGACGTTCGGTTATAATGAGGCTTGAATTCGCATCAAAGGCACTCAGTAACGTGTCCGAAAATGTGGAAGAAGTATCAAAAAAGCTTTCCGATATCGTAATGCCTGGGATAGAGAGTGTATACCAGAATGCGGTTGACAGTATCTGTGTACGCTGCGGATTGAGAGTTTTTTGCTGGGAACATAAAGATGGCGTGAGCCTTGAAAGTTTCAATCATGTGCGTGAAAAGCTGCGTAAGGACGGAGAGATAAAAGCTTCGGATTTCAGGCAGGATTTCAGAAAAAAATGCTGCCGTACATCAGAAATGGCGGATGCTGTCAACAGAAGTTATCGCCAGTATCTTGCATCAGAGGCTGCAGAAAAGCGTATTGATGAGGTCAGACAAGTGGTTGCGGGACAGTTCTGCGGATTGGGGGATATTCTCAGGGAGATGGCGGAAGAATATGCCAATTATGAGGTGTTTGACAATGAAACAGCGGAACTTGTAACTATAAAGCTCAAAGAATTGGGGCTTAGTCCATATTCGGTAAGCTGTCGTATTGATTACATGGGCAGAATGAGTATTGAAGCCGAAATGGAAGACAATGACAGAAGAAAAATAAAACGTGCCGTTATGGTTCATGAATTGTCTAAACTTTGCGGAAGGCATTTTGATGCACCGCAGCTGACACCAGTGGCAGGCAGTTTGCGGCTTACAATGTGCGAAAAAGCGTGTTTTGACGTAGAAATCGCCGCCAGTCAGCACATCAGCGGTGACGGCAGACTTTGCGGCGATCATTTCAAATATTTCACAGATGGTACATTACGATTTACCACCATAATAAGCGACGGTATGGGAACAGGTGGAAGAGCTGCTGTTGATGGCGGTATGGCATCCGGTATCATGGAAAAACTTATAAAAGCCGGACTTGGCTATGACTGTGCCCTAAAAGTTGTAAATTCGGCTTTGCTTGTGAAATCCGGCGATGAATCACTGGCAACACTTGATATTGTTTCGGTTGATCTTTACAGCGGAAAGACACTTTTTATGAAAGCCGGTGCAGCACTGTCGTTTATTCGCAAAGACAATGCCATGTTCAGGGTGGAAACCCCGTCTTTGCCGGCAGGTATTCTGCCACAGGTGGAATTTACCTATACTGAGGACGAACTCGGCGACGGAGACATTATAGTTATGGTGTCCGATGGTGCTATAGCAACAGGTGAGGACTGGATAGAACGTATGATATCATCATGTAAAGAGGAAAGTATGCAGGAACTTGCAGACCATATAGTTGATGAAGCTTGCGGAAGAAGAAACGACGGTCATGATGATGATGTGACAGTTATAGCAATAAGGATAAAACAGGACTAAAAACAGCAATTATTGCAAATCATGCAGCCAGTTGGAAAACTGTTCAAGTACGTTTCTATAAAGTTCCTCATCACTCACGCTCATAAGGTCATTCATTTTAGAAAAGCCTGTATTGTCTCTTACTCGTCCCGGCATATCGTCAAGTTGGCGGAGATAGTCGAAATTGTCGTACCCTATGCCGATAAACTGTATAAACACGTTCATTGAAGAACATTTTTTTATAATCTCATCAGTTTCTCTGCGGTCAGCATTTTCTCCGTCTGTGATGAAAAGAATAAAAGTAGGATCACCGTCGTCAACTATAGGCTGTGTATATACAGTTCTCGTTTTCATGCCGAGGAAACCGTAACTTTCGGTTGACTGACCTGTGATTATTGCGTTCAGAACGGGGGCGTAATCTGTTCCACCCATAGAATAGCCGCTGGTTTTGACAACCTTGTTAACATAGTTTTCATAGTTTGACAGATTCAGATCGTCAATCTTTCGGTAGTCACACTGAAAGAGAAAAACGTCAATTGTTCCGTTGTCATCGAAAGTAAGTCCGAGCGGTACAAGGCGGTTTATAGTCTGCTGAACTGTTCCGTTTGAATAAAGCGATGACATAGAACCGCTGTAGTCGAGAACAACAACGACTTTTGCACTTGTAGAACCAAGGTCAACACCGCTTTTTTTGCTGAGGTCAACAACACATTTTGAAAGGTTGACAACATGACTGCCAAGTTTTTCTTTATCTTTGGAAAGACTTATCTTTCCCATGAGTTCGCTTGTAAGTTGTTCCTCAGTTTTTAAGAGACTGACTTTTTTACTGTTTGATGGTGCAGCCGGTGGAGGTGGCGGCGGTGTTTGACGTGAGAGCTGCGGCGGAGGTGGCGGCGGTGTCTGACGTGAGA
>CACXGC010000142.1 GCA_902767155.1 uncultured Ruminococcus sp.
CTGTACTTGATTCCGCTGCTGCACTGTTTTCAGCACCGGAAGCCTCTGTACTTGATTCCGCTGCTGCACTGTTTTCAGCACCGGAAGTTTCTGTAATAGACTCTACATCACTTGTTTCGCCACCTGTTTCTGACTCTTCAGTATCTGCTACAACAGATGACTCAACGCTCGACGCTGTTCCATCTACATTATCACCTGAAACGCCAAAAAAAGAAAGTGCATTCAAAACAACAACAAGACCAAAAAACGCAATAGCACAGTATTTTGTAACTCTTGCAAAAATAGCATCAGCTGTTTTCGCTTTACCTCTTGAAAGGAACGAATCTGCGCCGCCTGTTACTGTTCCGAGACCTGCCTGATGACCTTCCTGCAAAATGATAACAATTACCATTATAACAGACAAAATCAGCACAAGCACTCCAACGATTATTTCCCAAACTCCCATTATGTATGATCCTCCAATCAATTATGCTTAACATACCCGTATATCATAACATAAACTTTAAAGAAAATCAAGTATTTTTCCTCAGATTGTTACTTTTGACGACCATATTTTGTTTCATTTTGACAATCGAAAAAATCTTATTTTCTATTATTACTTTAAAACTTTGACCGTAAATAACTTTTCGGTTGATCTGCCATCAGCATCAACTACAACAGATTTTATATCATAGTTTAGTACACTTCCAGGTATAAAGGCAGCGCTCTTAGTAGTATACGCCGGTTTCATTTCTGTCCAAGTGCTATTTCTGCTTTTTTTATAATAAAAGGCATATTTATATTTCTTGCTGCCTCCACTTGCTGCACCTTTAAGAACAACTTTTTCACCAAGTTTTATGCTTTCAGAATTAATAATGGTATTATTTTTAAGCGGTGATTTTACATCAATTGTAAATGTTTTGGATTTTATATTTCCTCTGCTGTCCTTTACATTTATCATTATGTCATATAGAACAGCTGATTTAGGTACAAAAGTTCCAACGTTATTTGCACCATATTTTGTTCCGATTTTTGTCCATGTTGTATTTGTAGATTTTTTGTACATTAGAGCATACGTATACCCGCCTGTACCCCCTTCAGCAACTGCATTAAGTATTACAGGTTTACCTGCTATCATTTCTGTATTAATAAAAGATTTGTTCATCAAACGCAGAACTGAAAAATTAATATTATTATCTTTCGCATACTGTTCTGCATAAGAATCCTTTTCGCCATAAATTGTAAGATCGTTACAACCATAAAATGCATAATTGCCAATACTATTTATATTTTTGGGAATAATGATGCTTTTAAGTCCACTACAAAACGAAAAAGCCGAATCATCAATTGAATTCAAACTATCAGGTATTTTTATACTTGTAAGTCCCGTACACTTTAAGAAAGCACCTTCTCCAATTGTTTCTGTACCTTCCGGAATATTTATCTCAGTCAATCCAATACATCCTGAAAATGCCGATATACCTATGTACCTCAGATTTTGAGGGAGCTCTATGCTTGTCAATCCCTTACAATCTCTGAATGCACTGCTATTAATAGTAGTTACAGTATCGGGAATAACAACACTTTTAAGTTCTGCACAGTCTTTGAATGCTTTCCAGTCAATACATACCAAAGTATTACCGTCTATCTCATCAGGAATCTCAACATTTCCTCCTGCGCCATTATATTTCTTTATAACAACTGTATTATTGCTGTTTAATGCATACTCGAAATCTCCACATATAAGATTGTCTGATACACTTGCCAAAACACTAATAGCATTTTCTGACGAATTTACAGGAAGAACTGCACCTCCAACAACCGCTGTACACATTATAGACAGCAAAATTTTTCTTAGCAATTTCAAATTTTTCAAATCATGATCACCTCTAAAAACAATACATACTTTAAAATTGCAGCCTGATTAAGTTGACAAAAATTAATACAGGCTGCAACATCACTTTACAAAATGCATTTATCTGAAATGATACTAATTTTTTTCGCACAATTTAAGTATTTTTTTAATTTCTTCAAAAGAAAGAATATCCCAATGTGCAAGACAATTTCTCGTATCTCTTATCTGACTCAGCATATCAAATTCGTTTCTCTGCAAAATATGATAACTTCTGCACAAATGATAAAGCTCTCCGATTTCAAGTTCATAAGGATTTTCTGTTTTATAGGTTCCTGTCGGAGAATTACAGAGATTTATCTTTATAGTATCTTTATATTTAGATATGAGACCAAGTCGATATTGCTCCAAAACAGGAAACAAAACTTTGATTTGAGCCTGCCATAGAGCGGTTTTGATTTTTACAGAATCAAACTTGAGTGAAATACCTTCATTTTTTAAAACCGTCATAACTGTATGAGGTGTGTCTTTTACAAGACTATCACCACATTCAGCAAGCTTCCCTGCAAGAACAACATTTCCTGATGCTATCTCTACCGCTGTTTCTGATACATATTTCTTCTCACTAAGAGTATACTTTTGTTCCGAAAGTATCGTCATACACAAAAGCAGTGTATCAAACTCGCTGATATTTTCATCATAGTAGTAACAATCAACCGATTTGGAACTTTTTATATATCTGTCTTTCGTAAATATGACAAACAAACCGTGCTCCTGATTTTCTTCAAAATATGATGTGTACTCATCTACGAATCTGAACCATTCAACAGCATTGCCGGAAAGGTCTATAAATACATGACTTTTATTGAGAACCGACATCTTACTTTCTGCAAGAAACTTTGCTTTTGTTCCTGAAGGCTTCCAGTATTTTCCCTGTTCTTCTTCGCTGCAATACTTTCTCATCAAAAAATCTCCCGGAAAAGTCTTGTCGTTCAAAGAATGCATACTGTTTTTCATATCGGCATTATATTGTGATATTTCTTCAATAATAGCATCAGAAAATACACCTTTCCACGGTATCGCATCGCAATATACGACGGCAACTGATCTGTTTTCCATCAGAGAATCTGTTATGCTTCCTATCAAATTTGCAGGATTCGATAATCTTTTCCACCAGATATCTTCTATTCTCATTTGATATCACCTTCCCACATATTTTGCAAGTTCAGTATTCACTTCTTCCTGTGTTCCAAGCAGTTCTCTGAATCCTTCTGTGGAAAACATATAGTATTCTCCCTTACAGCTGACTATGTTAAGATCCCACATTTCATGTAACAGTTCTATTATCTGTTCACGAGTATAATTTGCAAGTATGTTGATCTCGTTTGACTTAGCCTTTTCTATGATATCATCAACACTAAACTCAGTTCTATATCCGGATTCGATTTCTTCGTAACACATATATGCCATCAACAAAGCTATAACGTAGTATGGACTGTTCTCTTTTCCGCTTACTTCCAGTGTCATTCTAAGTTTATTCTTTATCTCATCTTTGAACCCGGAATCAGCAAGAACTTTTTTAATATGATTTTCAGTTACATAATAATATGGAGTATCTGTTTCACTGTATCCTGCATAATCATCTGACATAGCTTCAAGAAGTTTCTGACCATAAAGATGTATAAGTCCGGGGAAGTAATTTGTTTTTGCAAGTATCAGATTTATCACATCATCACTGAATAAAAATCCAAGATATCCCAATGCGTGTGTAAGAAGTTCTGTAGCTTCAGGACGTTTAAAGGGACGTACAACGAGCGATTCCAAATGAGATATATCATAATTGTTTGAATAAACTGCCTCATAATCATATTTAGAAAGATTGTGAAGACCTGCCAGTACAAATTTAAAACGTGTTGACAACATATTTTTCAATGTAGTTATCGGACGATATTCTATTTCTCGGCAACTCTCGATAAATTTGTCAGCTTCATCAAGCATAATCAGCAAATAACTTATACGTGTTTCTGAATCATCCTTGAGCCTTTTTTTGATATGCATAGTTAATGTATCCCAATCATCACACTCGCAACATTCAGGAAGTATATCATTGATTATCAATTCTTGAGAAACTTTCTTAGCTGCTTCGGTATAGTTGCGTCCTTTTATATCTATTACAATAGCACGATCTCCTTTTGAATTTTTGTCTATATTATGTTTTGCCATTTTGAGAAGAGAACTTTTTCCGAGCTGACGACCTCCATAAACAAGATTTACACCATCATAAGATTCAATCAAACGAAGTTCTTCTTTTCTTCCTGTAAACAGTTCTCCTGGAAGAGGTGCATTAGGCTTAGGATAGAAAGGCTGATTATACGAGAATGGCATAGTTGTTGCCATCAGCATTCTACTTATAGTATTAGATTGATAATGCTTTGCCAGATAAAACAAAAGCACTCTGTCTATAATAATAAATGATCTGGAGAATGATTTCTCTTCCTTTATTTTTCTTGCAAAACGTCTTCTTTCCACCTGATTCAACACCGAATCAAGTATAACTATAGTATTTTTTGAAACAGTATCTATTTCATGGAATTTATCTATAAGTCTGTCGGTATCATAACGACCATACAGTACTATAACACGAATACCCTCATCTTCTGACAATGAGCCAAATGCAGGAATCGGATGCGGATATGTTACCTTTCCTGTTTGCGGCTTTCTGCTTACAGAGTAAACATCTTCCTTATTGAAATTGCTGTCTTTAGTTACCGTTGCATTTGTAAACCCAAGCAAACTTATAAATTTTGAAATATTTCCAACACCGGCAGGATAAACTACTGGCCAACTATTTATGAGTGCTATACCGCCTCTTACATCTTTGTTCATATTATTAGTTACTCTTTTAAGAACAACTTCAATGTTTTTCTTTCCGTAATAGGTCATTAACGACTTTTGCAGATGCACACTCGTATCAGAAACGGCTCTGTACAATGAATCATATTCTGCCATGAAATTATCAAAAATACCCTTTGGTTCTTTCGTAAAATCTGCAATATTCTTTGTATCATTGCGTCTTATGCAGTTCAGAATATTTTCAGCAATAGCAAAGTTTCTTTCCTCTATATGATCTCTTATCTGCTGTACGGTATAAATGCCGAAATCATATTGGGGATCACAAGCAAGATCTGAAAGCTGTTCCGCAAGCTTTTTAGCTTTGGTCTCAGCATTCTCAGATATTGATTTCCTGTAAGCGTCTATAACATCGCTGAAAAGTGCAAAATCACAGCTTGACATAGCACGACCATACCATGAATCAATATTATTTCCAACGAAAGTTTTGTATCCTTTCACATCGGAAATGCTTCCATAACTTTCATCAAGTTCTAATTCATTTTTGAAATCTTTATAAAAATATGTAGTGCGTCTCTTGCTGGATTTGATACATTCATCAAGATCTTCAAAAAGAGGTTCTCCTGTTATATCTTCAATTCTGAAAAATTCACCATACTCTTTTATAAGTTTTGCACAGCGGAAATTACTGTTATGTATATTATCACTGAAAATTTGGCTTATTCTGTACTTGAACTCCGGTTTTTTACACGAAGCATATGCCTTTATCCTCGAAAAAATATCAAATCCGGGAAGATCGCTGAAAGTTGAGTCTATTTCCGGAACAAAATTTTCATCAAGAAGAATATGGTTGGTTTTAAGGAATCCTTCGTATGAGATATATTTTTTGACTAACGGGTTATATTTACCTTCAATTTTATCAAGCAATTCATTCACAGTACACTTAAGACTGTATACACCCCAATCAAACTTTTCATCCAAACAATTTGCCAGCTGCTCTTCAATAGTACAAAGATAACTGATAACATCATTTTTTCTTGCAGAATACTGTCCTAATGAATACGGATCTTTTGTAAGCTCCACATTCTCAGATATAACAAGCCAACGACAAATACAATCAATTATCCTTCTTATTATGTTTGTTATGTTGTTGCGCTTGCCGCCCTTGAGATTATCATGCGGTCTGTTTACATTTCTTTTCTCAGAAAGAATTATGTCGCGTGCCATTTCCCAATTACTGTCGATAAATTCATCCAACTTCTTGACATCAATGTTTCCGGCACTCAATTCATCGTCATTTCTCATGAAAAGTGAAATTAATTCCTTCTTCACTTTTGATGCCTTAGATATGTCATTATCACAAACTGCTTTGAGTCCGTAACTGATAACACTGCTGTCATCACAAAATATAAGTTCTCTCGCTCTTCTTACCTGTCCCTGACTTTCATATGTTTTCATTCGCTGTTCTAAATATTGCTGACATTTTTTAGCACTCTCAATAACCAATTTTAAAGAATTACTGTTTGTATTATAGTCTGCAAATGTGTCCATACAACGTCCTGTTTGTATGTAAAAACTCTTAAACAGATCCAATAAAAGAAGCACTGCGGATTTATATTTTGAATCTGTCTTTTCAACCTGAGATACAAGTCGCTCAATTTCAAAAAGTTGAATTGTCTTATCCGAAAACACAGCCCTTAATGCAGCAGATAAAAACAATGACTCACTTATTTCCGAAACGGATATATTGCAGCTTTGATAATTATATATCAATTTGTCGGCATTCAAATGTTTCTCAAATCCATATGCAGCAAATGCAGCATTTATCAACTCGCTTAACGAAATTATCGTATCAGCTGCTGTCATCTCTGAGTAATCTGATATCTTATCATTCGCATAAAGACGACATATTTCAGCAGCTGCTGCAAGGTATGTAATCATACATTCCTGTTGGTCTTTTCTAAAGCCAAGCGCTGTAGTAATAATATCCCTGTCACTTGTAATAAGACGTTCAAATGCTTCCTCATCAACATATTCAACAAACTCATAGCTGTCTGATTCAACATTTGTATTTTGCTGTGTGGTTTCATTGCTGCTATCTAAACCCTGATTTCCAAAGTCATCATTTGGGTTAATATCCTGAATACTTTCAACAGAAACATCATCAAATAATTCTAATTTTATAGCTTTCTGCTTTTTTCCTAACTCGTCCATTTTATTTTTAAGTTCTGGCCTATTGTTGCCGTTTTGTAAGGAAATATCGTAATAATACTTAGCCTGCTGATAGTCACCAAGTTCAATATACATATCACATAAATCAGAATAGGCAGTATTAACAACAGTCTGCTTTTGATTGTACAATTTGTTCTTTTCTATTATTCTTAAAACTTCCCTATTAGTTTCTATAGCGTTTTCATATTCATGAATTTTTCTATACGAATTAGCCTTCATCACAAGAAAATGGATTCGCTGATTTACGTCATTGAATATATTGTATTTCTCCATCCTGCTTATGACATCTATCGTTTTCTGCCAAAAGTTACACTTGGTGTATATTTGCGTAAGCGAGGAACAAACTTTTACCGTATAAGTAAGTTTATCCTCATATTTTTCCACAAGAGCTATCAATTCATCTCGATAATTGTCCCCGGAATTACTGTCTATGTTGCTAAGCGATAGCAGACAGTTTGCACTTCCAAAGAAACCTTCCTCAATTTCTCCATGTTTTAACCATTTTTTATATATTGCCAAGGCTTCTACATACTTTTGATTCAGAAAAAGTACCTTTGGGTCGTCAATGGGTTTACTTAGATCAGTATTAGTATCCGAACCACTTGTATTATTAGGATCATTCGTAGTATTCGAGCCACCCGCAGTATTAGAACCACCATTTTTAGATCCCTTTTTGTTCTTTTCAGGGCTATTAACCAATTTTTGTATTTTTACCGCAACAGGACTCTTGTATGTTGAATCAACCTCAAATTTAACAGGTATAGAAACACCTGAAGAACTTTTCTGGCTCTTTCCTGCCATATCCTTAACAGATTTTCTGAACGTGCTGTCGACAATATAATCAAAAATAAAATTATATAATTCACCACTGTTTCCTGTTATTACTCCTTTATCTTCAAAAAAGTCCAGCTTTGTGATTTTTCCCTCAGTATCGAACTCTTTTGGGCTATTACCACCTACAGTTACAACAACATCTTCAGGCAAATTTTTTCTGTAATCCTCATACTCGCTTTTTTCTTTCTGCATAACAATTATAGTATCAAATACAGCAGAACTGTCATATTTTTCTTTTACAAAGGAAAAAATATCCCCTATTGTTTTAACAGATGACGTGTTTACTCTCAGTTTATCACATATTTTTCTGAGTATTTCATAACAGTAAGCGATTATTAAGAGATTATCATTACAATTCTCTATAGCAAATCCTACTCCGGAAATATCTTTGCATTTTATGCTTGATTCTCTCAAGCATAAAGCTGCTTCTTCAATATGAGCATCAGAATTATCCGATATCATATACAATGCAGATAATGCCGCTGCGAACTTATATTGTTCCAAATCCTCATTCAAGCGATATGCTGCATTAAATGCTGCCAAATATGCCTCTCTTAAATTATCGCTGTTATAAAATGTTTTTACTGACATATCATAATTTTCTGCCAGATAAAGACCACAAGCTGCAACTTTTGATACTTTACCATATTCTGATACGATCTTCTTTTCTGAAAGTACTTTCAGATTTTCCGAATCTGCTTTCAAGCTTTCCTGATTATCTTCGTGATAATTATTCAGTAATAAAGAACATGTACTCTCAATAATATTTTTATCCTTTTCGCAAAGTTCATTAAAGAATTTATTGAAACTATCGTCTGAAAAATCATAATTATATAATTCGCCCTTTGACGGAAATGGCTTTATTACTGGCAATTCGTCAACCGAAACATTCATTTTTGTTTTGACTTTTTCTTCCTTAATTTCAAGATCAGATACTTTTTCGTCGTTCTGATTTTTTGTTTCTGATTGTGTAATCGTTCTGACAATACTGTTGTTATTAACATCTGCTGAAGTTAACTGCAACGTTTCTTTAGGTGAATTTACTATTGATACAGAATCAATAGAATTATACCTCACTATAGAAGTCATCGAAATCTGTAACGACAATATTTCCTGATTGTCATTAGAAATAACAGTTCCTTCCAAAACCTGACCGTTAGATTGTGTGATCTTGACAAAATCACCAATATCTAACTTTGACAAAAAAATGTTTAAATTGCTCATAAAAAGATATTCCTTTCTTTGATATGATATATACACACAAATGTGTACATTCTTTAACATTGTACTACATTTTTTCATATAATTCAACATTGTTTTTCAATTTTTTTGATAGTTTTATCCTAAAGCGGCAAGAAGACTCCGACATCTATAGGTCGGGGATGAATTGCCGGTCAGCCGTAAGGCTGACTTTTTGTTGACTTGTGGCTGTATTCATGTTATCCTTGAGATAAA
>CACXGC010000143.1 GCA_902767155.1 uncultured Ruminococcus sp.
AGTTGTCCGAGCTGGCCGAAGGAGCACGATTGGAAATCGTGTAAACGCTAACCCCGTTTCGAGGGTTCGAATCCCTCACTCTCCGCTTCTAATAAAGCCGCATGAATGCTGAAATTCCAGTGTTCATGCGGCTTTTGCTTATTTTATCAAGCTGCTTTATGAGCAGGCGGGCATTGTGTGCAAAATTATCTGAATTATTTCAATTTGTTAATGCCTTTTTGTTGTTTTTTTCATTTCATCGTGATATAATCAAAACATGATATTGTTCATAACATAGCAAGTTATGAAATCAGTATCCGAATTTTTTATTAACTATTAGGGGGAGTATTAATGTCAGAGAGAAAACGATTATTAAGAAAACTCATTTCTGTGTCGCTTTGTGCTGTGATGTTCTGTTCAACGACTGCTTTTGCCGAGATAGTTGGTTTTGCAAGCAACAGTATTTCAGGCATAACAGCAAATGCTGCAGAGGAAACTCCGGAAACCAGTTTCAGATATTCAGAAGATGATGACGGAATTACAATTGACAAATTCAGAGGCAGTGAAACAACTGTTGTTATTCCTTCTGAGTTAGAAGGTAAGCCTGTTTTAAGGATTGGGGATTCTGCGTTTTCAGGCTGTACAGGTATTAAAAGCTTAACGATTCCCCGCAGCGTTATAAGCATTGGAGCGTCTGCTTTTTCAAAATGCACAGGACTTACAAGTGTCACAATCCCTGACAGCGTTACAAGCATTGGAAATTATGCGTTCTCAAACTGCACCGGACTTACAAGCGTAAATACCGGAAATTACATGGGATGGTCTGAGTTTTCCGGATGCAAAAAACTTAAAAACGTAACCTTTGGAAATGATCTTAAAAAAATTGAAACGTATGCGTTCAATAACTGTACCGGACTTACAAGCATCAGTATACCGAACTATATTACAAGTATCGGAGGTTCTGCGTTCGACGGCTGTACAGGACTTACAAGCATAATAATCCCTGACAACATAAAAGACCTTGCTTGGTCTGCGTTCAAGGGCTGTACCGGACTTACAAGCGTAACACTCCCAAGCAACATTACAAGCATTTCAAGTGAATTGTTAAAAGGCTGTACCGGACTTACAAGTATAAAAATCCCCGAAAGCGTTACATCAATTGGTAATTCTGCGTTTTCCGGCTGCACGGGACTTACAGGCATCAAAATTCCCGACAATGCGAGCATTGGAATTTGTGCATTTGCCGGCTGCTCAGGAATTACAAGTATTACTATACCTGATAATGTTAAAGGGATTGCAGAAGGTACATTTGCAAACTGTACCGGACTTACAAGTTTTGTTATACCGGACGGGGTTACATATATTGGTTATGCTGCATTTTCCGGCTGCGACGGACTTAGAAGCATAACAATCCCGGACAATGTTGAAACCATTCAAGAGTATGCTTTCCAAAACTGTACAGGACTCAGGAACGTCAATATTGGAAAATCTGTTAAAAGCATTTGGGAAAATGCATTTTGTGGTTGTACCGGACTTACAAGCATTACTATTCCAGACAGCGTTACAACTATCAAGAAATATTCATTCGCAGGCTGTTCCAGACTTGCAAGCGCAGTTATTTCCGATAACGTTACAACTATTGGAAGTTATGCGTTTTTTAACTGTACGAAACTTGCAAACGTTAACATTCCGACCAGTCTTAAAGTAATTGAAGGTTATGTGTTCAGCGAATGTAAGAATCTTACAAACATTACTATTCCCGATAACATTACAACTATTAAGAGTTATGCCTTTGCCAACTCCGGACTTACAAGCATAAACATTCCAAAAAGCGTTACAAGTCTCAGAGAAAAGGCGTTCGATGAATGTGGAGGACTTACAAGCATCACTTTTGAAGATGGTTTTAAAAGTATCGGAAACTCTACATTCTCCAGATTGCCCGCTCTTACAAGCGTAACTATCCCCGACAGTGTTACAGAAATTGGAAGTTATGCGTTTTCCTATTGCTACAAACTCAAAAACGTCAATATACCAAACAGCGTTACAAGCATTGGAACTAATGCTTTTGCCGGCTGCAATGAGCTTACAAGCTTAAACATTCCCGATAGTGTTACATCCATTGGTCAGGGTGCATTTGGAAACTGCACAGGACTTACAAGCGTTTCCTTAGGAAATAAACTTAATAGTATCGGAATAGGCACTTTTTACGGTTGTACCGGACTTACAAGCGTTTCTATGGGAAATAAAGTAAAAACCATTGGAAACAATGCGTTTAAAAACTGTACCGAGCTTAAAAGCATTACTATTCCGGGCAGTGTTACAAGCATTGGTACAGGAGCGTTCGATGGCTGTGAAAACTTCACTATCTACGGCGAAGAAGGTTCATATGCGGAAACATATGCAAACAATAATAATATCCAGTTTGTAGATCCTAACCCGAGAAATCTTTCTACAATAACTGCTGCCGGAGTTGTTAACGAACCAATAACCCTCAACGCAAAAGCAGAAGGCGGTACAGGTCCGTATACATACGCACTCATGTACAAGAAATCAACGAGCACAACATGGACGAAAATAGGCACAAAATACGGCACACAAGGCACAGGGAGCTTTACACCGAAATCTGCTGTCAAGTATGATATTATGATAAACGTCAAGGACAGCACTGGTAAGATTAAATCAAAGACATTCACCGTTGACGTGAAAGCACCGCTGAAAAACAAAACTACCATTAATGCTGAAACTGTAAAAGTAGGGGAGAAGATAGTACTCAAGGGTGCAGCAAGCGGCGGAACAACAGGCTACAAGTATGCTTTCTACTACAAAAAGTCAAAAAACAGCACATGGACAGCAATGCAGCCGGCTTATACAACAAAATCAGCGGCTTTCAAACCGGGTACGGCAACAAGCTATGATGTAAAAGCAGTTGTCAAAGACGCTGACGGCAGAACAATCAAAAAAGTATTTACTGTAAATGTAACAAAGTAATATCAGAACAGGGAACCGCATAAAAAAACGGCTCCCTGTTTTTTTCATTTATCCCAAACAATACAGCCTACAGAGTGAAAAAATCTATAGGCTGTAGTTCATATTTTTATTTGGATGTCACAATAATCGCATTAGTAAAGCCTGCTGATTTAACTTTCTTAAGGAAGTTTTCAGCGTTTTTCTTGTCGGAGTATGCGCCCAACTGAATACGATAAATTGTCTTTTTGGCAGTTGTTTTTGAAGATGTCGGAGGGGCTTTGTAGGTCACACCGAAAGCCTGACAAATTCCCTTGGCAAAAGCTTCTCCTATAGTCTGAACGTTGTTTATTATCCACTTTGCAATGTTTGTATTGTCATGGAAATCTACTTCTGTGTAGACAGCTACAGCATTTGTGCTGCTAAGCTCTGCAAGTTCTGGATAAGCTTTTACGCCGTAGTCGATATTACCGAGTGTTACTGCCTGAACTGCTTTGTAAATCGGGTTTGCGAATTTCATATTTTCGGCTGAATTGCTGTAAACCATGCACATTGTGCCGTTTCCCCCGCCTGCATTGGTGTGTATTGGTAAATGTAAATCTGCTCCCCATGCGTTAGACTCGGCAATTGATACTGACATTTTCTGACCCTTCGGTGCTTTTTTGACAGTAAAGCCGCATCGTTCAAGGGCAATTTTCGCAGCATCGGCAATTCTGTTACACTGTTCACATTCGTTTGTGTTTCCGTAAGCATACAAATTTCCGTCCTGATTTGACGGTGATAAATAGATTTTCTTAGACATTAAAATCCTTCTTTCATTTACAGAATTTGTTGAAGAAAAAATATCCCTTCATAAGTCCCCGGAAAATCATATTTATTTTACTCCTAAAGGTCAAAAGTTACAAAAATGTAATTTCTGGATATTCAAAGCATGGTCGGTTTTGTTTGTGAAATAAAAAATGCCGCTCTGAGTGAACGGCATTGATTATTGATTTTTACTTGTTTTTGTTGCTCCAGTTGTTAGGATTAAGAGCAAGTATTACAGGGAAAATTTCAAGTCTGCCAAGCAGCATTGCGATTGAAAGAACGATTGTGGAGAAATCCGAATAGTTGTCGTAATTTCCGGCAGGACCTACAGCACCAAGTCCGGGACCAACATTATTTACACAAGTAACTGCCGCTGTAAGATTGGTTTCAAATCCGAACGGCTCGAAACATATAAGAAGAAATACTGTTACATTCAGCATCATGTAGATAATGAAGTAAGTTCCTACTCGGTTTATCGTAGTATCGTCGAGTGGTTTGCCGTCTATTTTGACTTTTGTTACAGAGCGGGGGTGGTACTGTTTTCTGAGGTCGTTGTAGACCGACTTTGCCATTATGAGGATTCTTGAAATTTTCAGTCCGCCCGCAGTAGAACCGGCACAGCCTCCGACAAACATCAATACAAACAGAATTCCTTTTGAAAGAGGCGGCCAAAGATTGAAATCAGCAGTAGAATAACCTGTCGTAGACATAAGCGACGTTACCTGAAAGAATGAATGACGTATACTATCGCCAACATCGTTGTATATGGGGAAGATATTTATAGCTATAGCAGTTGTTGATACTATTATCATTGCGAAAAACAGCCACAATTCTGTATTTTTGACAAAGCTGCTGAATCTTTTGAGCAGTATCATATAATACAGGTTGAAATTTATTCCGAAGATGACCATAAATATTGCGATTACCCATTGCAGATAGGCGTTATATCCGCCAATAGAATCGCCCTTTATACCAAAACCGCCTGTACCGGCTGTGCCGAGAGCATGAACAACACTGTCATACAGCGGCATACCTCCGATAAGCAGAAATATTGTTTCCAGTGCTGTTATAGCAAGGTATATTATGTACAATATTTTGGCGGTATCTTTTATTTTCGGAACTAACTTTCCGACAACGGGACCTGCCATTTCTGCACGCATTATATGCATTGAACGTCCGGAATCTGTCGGAATTATTGCCATCATAAGCACAAGAATACCCATTCCGCCTATCCAGTGTGTAAAGCTTCTCCAGAAAAGCATACCACGGCTCATTTTTTCAACATCTGTCAGAAGCGATGCACCTGTTGTTGTCAGACCACTGACTGTTTCAAAAACAGCATCTATATAGCTTGGTATTTCACGGCTGAGAAAAAACGGCATTGCTCCGACAAGCGAAAGTAATATCCATGCAAATGTTACTATGGTGTATCCTTCTTTTGCATACATAACATCGTTTTCCGGACGAAAAAATATCAAAGGTATGATGCCAAAAAACAATGCTGTTCCGATAGCAACTGCGAACGACAAAACACCGTTCCATTCTCCGTATCCGGCAGATACTGCAAGAGGTATAATCATCAGTACAGATTCAAGCAGCAAAAGCTGTCCTATTCTGTATACAACCATTCTACGATTCATTTTGCTGCTCCTTATTGTAAAATATCCGAAAGGTCATTAAGTCTGCTTTTTGCGGCAACCACAATTACCCTGTCGCCCTTTTCTATTTTATCGAAACCTGACGGAATTATAACTTTTTTGTCCCTTATGATACTGCCAACAAGGATATTTTTCTTGATTTTCAGTTCTTTCAGCGGTACGCCTATTCCACGAAATTCAGAACCGGCTTTGAATTCGAGTACTTCTGCTTTGCCGTCCATAATTTTATAAAGTGTTTCGACATTGCTGCCCTTTGAATTTTCGAGAGCTCTTGCATATCTCAGAACAACATCAGCCGCAATTCTTTTCGGTGATATTATACAGTCGAGTCCGAGATTATCGCCCATTGTTATAAGTTCACGTCTGTTTACTTTTGCAATAACTTTCGGTACTTTTTTAGACGATGCGAAAATTGAGATAAGTATATTTTCCTCGTCCATTCCGGTCAGCGAAACAAAAGCGTCGGTTGTTTGCAGACCCTCTTCCATGAGAAGCTCCTGTTTTGCGCCGTCACCATTGATTATTACAGTTTTTGGCGGAAGCAGTTTCAAAAGTTCATTACACTTGTCAGGGTCACGTTCGATAAGTTTGACACTGCTGCCGCTGTACATTGTGAGCATATGAGTAAGGTAATATGCTATACGGCTGCCGCCCAGAAGCATTATATTTCTTGCCTGTTTGCGTTCAAGACCAATAGAGCGCATAAGCTTCTGCACTTCTGTAGGAGGTGATGCAATGCCAATTTTGTCTCCTTTTTTCAGGATAAAATCACCTGCCGGAATAAATACATCGTCTCCACGCTGAACAACGCATATAAGGAAATTCAGTTTCAGCTTGTTTCTTATATCCATAAGCGGTATACCTATAAGCGGAGAGTCCTCTTTGAGTATTATCTCAACAATTTCAAATCTTCGCTGGGAAAAAGTTTCAGTTTTAACCGCATAGGGAAAACGCAGGACATTATATATTTCACCTGCTGCAAGCATTTCGGGATTTATCGACATAGATATTCCGAGATTCTGACGCAGAAAAGCTAAATTGTTCTGATTATACTCAGGGCTGCGTATACGTGCGATAGTATACTCCACTCCCATTTTCTTTGCGATATAACAGCAGAGCATATTCAGTTCATCGGAAGGTGTAACAGAGATAACAATATCGGCGGTATCGACACCGGCCTCTGTAAGGGTATCGCAGTCTGTACCGCTTCCGCATACTCCCATGACATCGTGTATGTTTGTAATGTCCTCGATAACATTGGAATCCGTATCAACTACGACTACATTATGATCCTCATCAACAAGGCTTGAAACAATAGTTGAACCTATTTTACCGCACCCAACTACAATAATTTTCATAAAAAATTTCCTTTCCAAAAGCCATGCGATTTTATAAAATAACCACACGGAATTTTAATTATGGTCACTCAACAATACTATATAACAAAATGCCAAAAAGTGCAAGATGTTAAAAAAATATAATGACATTTGGCAGCAATTCGTGTATAATATATTCAAAAAATAAACTATCCGGAGGCTAAAATGATAGAGCAAAAGGAACATATGCCCTCGGCGGATATGAATCCGGACGAATATTATCCGGATAATGAACCGAATGTTCCGCCGTATGAAAGGTTCAGGCGGCGTATATTCAAAATGGTTTCTGTCGGAGTTGTTGACGATTTTATAAATCAAATGTATGATATAGTGAGTGTTTCAGCACTGATACTGAATCTTGCGGTGACGATACTAAGTACTTACAACGACCTCGATGCAAAGTACGGGTTACTGTTTGATTCTGTTGAAGCTGTAACGATAGCTTTTTTTGCCATTGACTATTTTCTGAGAATATACACCGCAAACTGCCTTTACCCTTACCATAATGAAGTGAAATCTCTTTTGAAGTATGTTTTTTCTTTTACCGGAATAATTGACCTGTTATCGTTCATGCCGTACTATTTGCCGTCGTTTTTTCCGGCAGGTGCAGCAGTATTCAAAATGTTCCGTGTAGCGAGGATATTCAGGCTGTTTCGCATAAATGCCTATTATGATTCACTCAACGTCATAACAGAAGTTATCAGCCGAAAAAAACAGCAGCTTATGTCCTCAGTATTCATAATAATTGTACTAATGCTTGCAGCGAGTCTTTGTATGTACTCTATTGAGAATCCGTCACAGCCGGAAGTATTTTCAAATGCATTTTCGGGCATATGGTGGGCGGCATCAACTCTGCTGACTGTCGGATACGGTGATATTTATCCTGTGACTGCGCTTGGAAAAGCTGTCGGAATAGTAATAGCTTTTCTTGGAGTTGGCATGGTGGCTATACCTACGGGTATCATTTCCGCCGGATTTGTAGAACAGTATTCACTGCTTTCAAGCATAGACAATTCAACAGAGGAAGATGTACATTTCATTAAAATACAGCTTGGAGACAAAGATAAATGGGTAGGGAAAAAAATTGCTGATTTGTCGCTGCCGGCTGATGTCATAATAGCAGCTATTCAGCGTGACGATGACACAATAATTCCAAGAGGAAATACCTGTCTGAAAAGCGGAGATAAACTCGTTCTCGGAGCGGATTCTATAAAAGGCGACAACTCCATATATATGAAAGAAGTTGTTTTGCGTACTAATCATCACTGGAACGGTCAGATGATAAAAGACCTTGATATTTCAAGACAAACGATAATTGTTATGATAAAGCGGAACGGGAAAACTATAATACCTAAAGGCAATCTTATTTTGCTTGAAGGTGACACAGTTCTTATGTACTCGAAAGTCAAAAATTCTTCCGCTTATTAATCCGACATAGCAAAAAAATTCAGGCTGAGCCGTAATATCCGGTTCAGTCTGAATTTTTGTTATGAAAGAGTTTTCTCTTGTGATATTATTTAACCACTGTAACTGTACATACAGATGTTTTGCCGTTGGTACTTGTAACGGTGATTTTAGCCTTTCCTACGGAATTAGCTTTAATTTTTCCGTATGATACAGAAGCAACTTTTGCGTTGCTTGTTTTGCATTTGAGGGACTTGTCGGAAGCTGCTGCCGGTGCAACAGAACCGTGAAGCTGAAAGGTGTCGCCTACATGGAGAGTAACATTTTTAGCATTCAGAAGAACTTTCTCAACTGCTACGGGAGAGCCTACTCTTACAGTACAGGTTGTTGTCTTTCCGGTTGAAGTTTTTGCTGTAATTGCGGCGAGACCTGCTCTTTTTGCGGTTATCTTGCCATTCTGGTCTACGGAAACGATGTTACTGTTTGAAGATTTCCAGGTAAGTTTTGCCTTGCTCTGGGAAACGATAGCTTTTATAAGCTTTGTCTGACCAACAGTAAGATTGAAAGCGTTTGTTTCAAACTTTACGCTTATCTGAGGTCTTTCTACGCGGAAAGTTTTTGTGAACGAAGTACCGTCTGCAAGTGTTACAGTAAGATTAACATCGCCATATCCGACAGTTACGAGTTCATTTCCCTGAATCTTAGCTACTTTGTTGTTATTTACCGAAACATCATATTTTATTCCTGTGAGTCCGGAAATAATTGTCGGGAGCTTGTATGTCTTATTCTTTTCCAGTACACTGCCCGAACCATTGAGCGGAATTTCACCTTTTGTAAAAGTTTCAGTTCCGCCTATAGGCATTGTGTCAGCAGCACCTGCTGTCATTGCACAAGTTCCGCCAAGCATAGCCATTGCCATCATACCTGCTATAATTTTTGTATACAATTTTGTTTTCATAAAAATATCCCCCTTATGAAATTTTATCTGTATAACATTTTATGCCGATTTCTTAGAAAAATCAAGTTTTCAAAGTTATACAAACCCTGAGGATTGTATTAAATGCCGACAAAAACTCTTTCCTGTCAAAAATTCAGTCGTATCGTAATTATGCTCAAAAGAGAGAGTAAAATTGATATATCCACTTGTAAAAAACAGAAATTTCATGTATTATTGTATTAACATTGCCGGTTAGCCGGTATGAAAATAAAGATTGGAGAGAATTTTATGAGAAAAACGAAAATTATCTGTACGCTCGGACCCTCAACAGAAGATGAAAATGTTCTCAGAGAATTGATTTTTGCCGGAATGGACGTTGCAAGAATCAATATGTCTCACGGAACTCATGAAGAGCACAGACTCAAGATTGAAAAGGTTAAAAAACTTCGTCAGGAGCTTGACCTGCCGGTTGCTATACTTCTTGACACAAAAGGCCCTGAAATACGTACCGGAAATTTTTCGGAAAAGGTAGTTCTCAAAACAGGACAGAAATTTACTTTGACTACAATTCCATGTGACGGTAATCAGGAACACTGTTCCATTACCTTCACCGGACTGCCGTCTGATGTTCGTATCGGAACAAAAATACTCATAGATGACGGTCTTATCGAAATGGAAGTCCAAAGCAAAACCGAAACGGAAATTGAGTGTCTTGTACTCAACGGCGGTACAGTTTCTTCTCATAAGGGTATAAATGTTCCGGATATAACGCTCTCGTTGCCTTTCCTCAGTGAATCTGATAAAAAAGATCTTCTTTTCGGAATTGAGCAGGATGTTGATTTTGTTGCCGCATCGTTTACACGCTGTGCGGATGATATAAACGAAATGTCAAACTTTCTTGAGGAAAATGGCGGCGGTGAAATACGCATAATCGCCAAGATAGAAAACAAGGACGGCGTAAACAATATTGATGATATCGTAAGAGTATCGGATGGCATAATGGTAGCAAGAGGCGACCTTGGTGTAGAAATTCCGCTTGCTGAAATTCCGATAATTCAGAAAATGCTTATCCGCAAGACAAGAAATTCTGATAAGCCTGTAATAACAGCTACTCAGATGCTCGACTCAATGATAAAAAATCCACGTCCCACACGTGCTGAAGCAACTGATGTTGCAAATGCAATATATGATGGCACAAGTGTAATAATGCTTTCAGGCGAAACTGCTGCCGGTGCTTATCCTATTGAGGCTGTAAAGACAATGGCTAATATTGCTGTTGAAACAGAGAAGAATATAAACTACATTGACCGTTTCAATAAACTTGATATGCATGAACGTCCTGATGTAACTTCTGCAATATCTCATGCGACCTGTACAACTGCACATGACCTTGGTGCTGCTGCAATCATAACTGTATCGAAAAGCGGAAGTACCTCACGTATGCTTTCTAAATACCGTCCTGAATGTCCTATCATAAGCGGCACACCAAGCGAAAAAGTCTGGAGACAGACAAATATGTCATGGGGCGTTTGTCCTATAATGATAGAAGAAAAAGACAACACTGACGAACTTATAGATCATGTTATAGATGCTGCTCAGAAAAAAGGACTTCTCAAAAACGGCGATCTTGTTGTTCTTACAGCAGGTGTACCGCTTGGCGTATCGGGTACTACAAACCTTATGAAAGTACATCTTGTAGGAAATATTCTTTGCAGCGGTACAACTATCATAAATGACCTCAGTACTCACGGTCATCTTGTTGTATGCAAAAGTGACGAAGAGGCTCTTTTGAACTGCAAAGAGGGCGAAATACTCGTTATAAAGGAAACAAACAACAGTTTGCTGCCGGTAATGAAAAAATGTGCCGGAATAATAACAGAAGTTGACGGCGCAGAATCTCATGCCGCAATAGTAGGACTGGCACTCAATAAGCCGGTAATTGTTGGCGCAAAAAATGCTACTCTTCTTCTCAAGACGGGTGCAAATGTAAATATGCATGCCGGAAAAAGCCTTGTAACAACAGCAACCACAGTAATTAAGCATAACTGATTTTTGAAAACTTTCTCAATACAGGCTGGGGACTTAACTACAACAGAAAAAAATGGAATCAGTTAATTGACAGATGTATGGCTGGCGAAATTACTTCTATTGTCATTGCACACAAA
>CACXGC010000144.1 GCA_902767155.1 uncultured Ruminococcus sp.
CGGGTCGCGGGCACGGGAGAACATATTACCGCTGACGACCTGAAACGTCTTGGCGGCGTTTTCCTTATCAACGGCTTCTGCTTCTTCCACAGCCTTGCCTTCGAGCTCGTCCTTGATCTCCTGTTCGGCGGCGGCAACAACAAACTACCGAGAAGAAGTGCTGTTTACGATCAACTACCGCCGGGACGTTACACCCGCCCACGTTGTACGGTTCAGGGGCGTTCTTTACGATATTACCCGCGTAGACACGTTTGAGGGCTACAAAGAGGATTTGACGCTATACTGCAAGAAACAATAAAAGAAAAGCAGTGACTCCTTTCTCTATGCATGGATTCTAATCGCCGCTTGTTTCGTGCGTTAGTTCTTCAAAAGTTGTATTGAGAACTTGACAGAGTTTTTTCAGCTCAATATCTGTTACATATCGCTTTTGTGTTTCAATGCGTGTAATAACATTTCGGTCTATATCACATCCCGCTAACTGTAATTCTTTTGCTAAATCACGTTGAGATAGTTTTCGTTTTCTGCGTAGTTCAATCAGATTATCACTAATCAAGTTTTTTCTTCCTGTATCCGAACGCGGCTTTGGCACCTTCATCACCTTCCCTTGTCTCACATCCTGCACATATACTAATTGAAATCAAACGGCAGGTCGGTTGTAAAAACGAGACAAGAGTTAAAAAAGTGAGACAAATCTCTTGACAGCACAATTTGTTTCTGCTATAATTTCTTTGAAATATGTTGGCAAACATGTTTCATTACTGTTGTGCATAGCGTAATTCTAAAAATGGGAGGAACTGAAATGAATAAAAGTAACATCAAGCGTATTGCCGCCCTTGCGTTGGTGCTCGTCATGGCGTTTTTCATGCTTTCTGCTTGCTCGGGTGGGCACGCTCCTGGTTATGGGAATACAAGCAAGTGTACAATCTGTGGAAAGCCTGCAACACATTCGACGGGCAATTATGGATACTGTGACAAGCATTGGCAGGATGCTATCAATTATAACGGCAATTGAGTATTAACTCCGTGATGGAGTTCTGTGCTATGAGGGACGGCGGATGTCGTCCCTCTGATAATTTAGGAGTATCGTATGAAGAAAAAAATACAGATAATGGTGTGCGCTTTGGTACTATTATCGCTTTCCGCTTGCGACAGTTCAACAAATAACGAGAAAAAAGAGCCGCCTGTCACAGAACAATCAATCAGTACAGAAGGTACAATAATTCTTGAAATCACCAGCGCATTTGATTCTGTCCAGAATATTGGAACGGTTTTATTTGATTGTTTTGAAGGTTTTGATTCGTTGGAAAGCAATGAAAAGTTCAACAGAATTATGGAAGCGGAAGCCTATACAACTGAGATGGCGACTTACTATGACTTCATTCTGATTAAATGCAAAGAATCCGCAGAATATGCTAATATAGAATACCAAACACGGTTACTAAAGAATATGATTCCGCAGCCGATTGAAAACAGTTCGCAGGCAATTAACAACGCTGCTGTACTCTACCAAATGTATTTTAAGCAAATGTCAAGTTCATTTTCTTATCTATCTGAAGACATAGGGCATATCAGCGAAGGAAAAGCATTAAGAAACAGAATTCGTTATTATGAAAATATGCCTAAAATGGCAATGCCGGACACAATCATATATGATATATCTTATGTGGAGAACAAAATAGAAGATGGTGTAATAAAATATACTTATAATTCCGGGGCAGATGCTACAGATGCTCAATTAAACTATAACTTGTACCTAATTGCGCTTGGTATGGATACAGGCTTGACACTTCAATTTGACGGGGCTGCGGCATATGTCTTTGATGACGATACAATGGTTTCGGCCTTGATGGCGGGCACGGACACAGAAATAGGAAACTTCTTTATGGTAACTTTCCCAGAATGAAAGAGTGGAGGAAAAAGATATGATGTACGCCAAGGGAAATGATTTTATAAAAGACTTTGCCGCTCGGACAAAAGAGAATCTTACGGCTTTAAGTAACGGGCCTTATGAAGTCACGCAACTAATAAGTTCAACAGTAGGGCTGCTAATTTTCCCTGAACAAAAACAGTTCAATAGAATATCAGACAGTCTGATTGATACAAAGCTGCTGGATTGCATGAAGAACAGTATAGTATTGAACACATATAGAAAACCAATCAATTTACAGGAAATATGCCGTCATATGCGCAACGCTATTTCTCATAGCAGTTTAGAATTTGAAGCAGAAAAACCAGTTATTACGACAGATCCACTGACTGTTAATTCTGTCATATTTAAAGATACAGACCAGCGAAGCGGTGAACATATCAAAATTAAAATTACGATTGACTTACTCAGAGAATTCTTATTTTCTTTTTCCGACGCAATAGTGAATTTACCATAACTCAATATCTTGCGCTATCTTTCAATATCTGTTCGTAGATTTAAGCGACAAATAAGCGACAAACGGACATAAAGAAACGGCAGGAACCCTTATTTTACAAGGATTTCCGCCGTCCGAATATACTCCTTCTCGAAATAAACCTCCACGCCGTTATCCTTGAGCATACGGATGTTGGTTAATGTATCGACGGTGTTGCGTGCAAAACGGCTGACGGACTTCGCTAAAATGAGATCAATTTTATGATTCAACGCGTCGTTCATCATTTCTTTGAATCCGTTTCGCCGCTTGGTGCTTGTTCCTGTCACGCCCTCGTCGGCGTAGATGCCGACATATTCCCATTCGTTATGGGCTTGAATATATTTCTGATAATAATCGACCTGTGCCTCGTAG
>CACXGC010000145.1 GCA_902767155.1 uncultured Ruminococcus sp.
GATTTTATCTGCATTTATTATAACATTCTTTATTTTTTATGTCAACAAATAATAAGTCAGCCTTACGGCTGACGGGCAATTCATCCCCGACCTATAGAGGTCGGAGTCTTCTTGCCGCTTTAGGATAAAAACCTGTAAGACATCCCATCGGACCCCAATAGATTATCTCATCTTTCCATTCAGAGTCATTTCTCAGAAAAGTAGCTATTATGTGTTCAAGGGAATGCATTGCCGCAACATCGACAGCAGGTTCTCTGTTAGGTCTTGTAAGTCTTATGTCATAAGTTGTTAACATATTACTGCCAACAGCGTCAACACGGCTTGTAAAAATACCGGGTACAATGGCAGTATGGTCTACAGAAAAACTTGGTATCAAATCCATAATTCAGTTCTCCATAAAGTGATCAAAGCTTACTCCGATTTCAGCCGAATTTAGTATAACATTGTTATTTCACGATGTCAAGAACAAATCAGCCCGTGACTTATCCAGACAAAAAATCCTACAAAAATGACTTTCTGACATAAAAACAATTTATTGTACACCTGATTTTGACAAATCTCAAAATATGCGCTATAATGAAATTATACATAATTTGTCTGAAATTTTCATAACGGGAGGTTTTTTTATGGCAAGAAAAAGAAATCAGAAAACCAAAATCATGATAATCTGTGATATTATTAAAAAAGCACGCGGCAAAGAAAATGCTGTTTCAACAAAAGAAATACTTCACATACTGGAAGAAAATGACATTCCATGCGACAGACGAACAATAAAAAGTGATATCGAAACTCTTGCCGAATATGTGAGCGACAACGAACTGTATGATTTCAACATATTCTATTTTCTGGAAAAATACGGCAATATGTATTACTCCGAGAGCAAAGAATTCTCAAATACACTGAATTTCAGTTTTGATGAGATAGCAGCCATACTGAACGGACTTAATACTCTTAACGTAACAGACACAAACATAAGAACCGACATCGACTTGCTTAAGAAAAAACTTTTGTCAAGTTCCGACCCGTTATACCGTGATAAGTTAGCATCTTATGCATATGACCAAGTTTGTCTCATTGACACGATAGCCGCAAAAGTAATAATTGATGCTGTAAACTCTCTTGCTTTCATGAACAAAAAAACGGCAAACAATCTCATGTCGCTTATCATAAATATGGCAGATTCGGAGTACAAGAACGCACTTGAACAGGAAAAAAGCAATCCTATCTATGACACACCGTCAAAAAGCAGTATAAACATATACGAATTCGATACGCTTTTCAGAGCAATAGATTGTCACAAGAAGGTAAAATTCAGGTATTTCAACCTTAACGAAAAAAAGGAACGTGTTTACCACCGTAACGGAAGTAGCTACACTGTCGAACCTATAAGTATGCTTCCTGTGAAAGAACATTACTATCTTCTCTGCTATGACAGCCTTACAGAGGATAAAATGCGTACTTACCGCATTGACAGAATGTGCAGCGTAACAGAATCTGACGAAAGTATAAGCGAAGATGCTGTAAACTTTATCGAAAAAATTCCGAAACTTGTACACCAGACATTCAATATGTACAGTGGACCTCTCCGTACTGTTACTCTTGAGTTTTCTCCGAAACTTATAGATAACGTGCTTGACGCATTCGGTTTTGATACCGTGATTGAGAAAACATCCGGCGGTAACTGCCGCATAACTGAAGACATACAGATAAGCCCCACATTTTTCTCGTGGATATTCCAGTTTGCCGGCAAGATGAAAATCATAGAACCGCAGGACGTTATAGTTCAGTATCGCACAATGTGCCTTGACGTTATCGCAGATACCGAGAACGACATTAAACAACCCGACACATAACAAAGTTTCCCATTCACAAAACAAAAAACCGCTTCCAATTACACCGGAAGCGGGATTTTTTTCATATAAATTTGTTAAGTTTCTCGTCGTACTCATATCCTACAGAGGATAACTTCGCAAGCAATTCGGATTTGACACTGTTTTCAGATTTACACAGTTCATCAAGTGACGGATACTGGTCTCTGAGTTTGGTATTTACATAAGACAAAAGGATAATAGGATCATTCGGCATAATAAAAACCTCCGAAAGTATATTTTGTTACAACCGGATTCTACCACATTTTTTCTGCGCTTACAAGAGGAAAAAAGCCTTTTCTTTCAAATCTACCGATACACCAACTTTTGACAAAACAGCCGAAAACTTTCAGCAAATCTGACAAAACACTCATTTGTCTATGATACTTACAGCATTCATAACGCAGATGTCGCACGAACAGAGAACTTTGCCTGTCGCAATACCTTTCAGGTCAGCACAGCGAACAGCACCACATTTATTTTTGAATTCCGCAAGAATTTGTCTTGCAGATGCAGAATTTCTGCGTGAATTGATAAGATTATCGACAATGACTGCACCGACAAGCGCACCGCAGTTGCCTTCCATACAGCCCATACCCGCACCGAAACCGGCACCAAGCGTTTTCAGTGTTTGTTCATCAATGCCTGTTTCTTCCGCAAAAGCAAGAATCACAGCCTGACAGCAGTTATAACCGCTGTGTTTAAGTTGAAGAGCCTTTTCTTTTTTTGTCATAACAACACCACCTTAAAAAACCATTCCACAATATAGGGCGTTATCGAAAATACAGCAATAACAAGACCTATCCAGCAGAATAAAAGTCCTATAGCCGCCACAGAATATCTCCCATTTTCCTGCTGTTTTTGCTTTTTTATAAAAGCCTCAATTTTTATTATGCCAAGAATCGAAACGAGCAATCCAAAAAACGGAATACTTCCGCAAATAAACGCAATGAGTCCGTATATTATAGCCGCTGTATTTCCATCTACTTTTTCATATTTCGGAAACTGCTGAGTATATTCGTCCGTCATTTCTACAGATACATCTTTTTTCAGATTAACGGATTGCTGAGTATTTTTTTTCAGGTTGACAGGGTTCTGATAATTCTTTCTCAGGTCAGCAGACGGGCTTGAAGTAACCACTTCGGGAGTATCATTTCTGAAACCGTACTCATAAGTCGCATTTCCGGAGTTATGGACTTCACATTCCGTATCATATTTCATGTGCTGAGAATCATCTTCCGTAAGTTCATTACTGCCATATGCAGAATCCTGCACGACAGGCGTATCAGTAAGCGGCGGAAATACCTCATCGAAACCCATATTAACGAAATTTTTTTCTTCCATATCACAATCCCATCATAGCAGCAAGAATAATTCCGCCATACACAAACAAGTTTATTCCCATTCCAAGAGCGGAACAGATCAAACCGACAACAGCTGCCGGAGAGAACGGCTGACCGCTTTCTTTACTTTTTTTATGGCTGTCAAGGCTGAAAAACAGACCGAGACCGCCTGTTACGAGCGGAACTATCGGCAAAAGACAGGTAAACAGTGATACAAGCGAGCATATTATACTGCCGAGATTTGAAGTTGTTGCATTATTGTAGTACTCATTTGAATTCTGCTGTCTTGGATGGAAAAAGTTTGGGCGGTTCTTAACGATAAGCTTATTCTGCTGATCATCATCTACGATCACCTGAGGATTAAATATTGGTTGGTCTTGCGTATCGGTCTGAGTGCCGTTATTGTAACTGTTGTTGTAACTGTTGTTGTAAC
>CACXGC010000146.1 GCA_902767155.1 uncultured Ruminococcus sp.
CATTTTTCATTTTATCCAGTGTTTTTCCGGTGTTGAGGCGATTATCAGGCAATGGTGTGAATAATTAAGGCTTAACAAAATATGTATTCAAACAAATCAAAAGATTGACTGCGAAGTTGAATATCTTTATAATTCAGAGATAGACGCATTTTGCTTTTCACAAGGCGTAGTGAATAAAATTGTTTTTCTCGAAGGAACAGTATTATCAATTTACAGATTTGCATCTATTCTATCTTGTGTTTATCGGACTATCCTCATGAAAGAAGAACCTAAATATCAAACAATTCATAAATTTGATATTCGTAGTGTTAAAGATGAGGAAAAAATGAGCTCATTATTTTACATTTCAGATTCCATCGAAACTAACATAATTACAGATTATATCGCAATGATTGCGATGAAAATTATAATTGCTCATGAAATTGGACATCTGTTAAGCGGACATATAGAATACAGAAAACGCCATGGAGAAACTGCTATATCATTTGCAATGGGAAACACAATGTCACAAATTAATAATACAACTCTTCAGGTGATGGAAATTGATGCGGATGAGTTCTCAGCTTGTCATATTATGTCGGTGTTAGAAAGTGAATTGATAAACGACCAAAAGATTAATAAAATTGTATTTGATAAGAATCAGATCTATCGATTAGTTGGTTGTGCGCTACAATGTGTATTCTATTTAGTTGGGATTAAAAACAATTATTGGAAAACAGAAGAACCACAAAATTATACTCACCCTCCGGCATCCACTAGAGTTAGTCTATTTTTGGATGTTATACGTAAACAATTTGGTAAAGAACGTGATAAAGATTGGATTGAAATAGTTAAAGGAGTTATTATTGCACAGAAGAACATTTTTGCGTATTATGAAACCGATTATGACGATGCCATACAATTCGTTTTTGATATTATGGGTATTGACGAGTATGGGAAAGTACTTATTGAAGAGTGGCGAGTATTAAAAAAGGAATTTGCAAGTTATTCGAATCTTCCATTTATATAAAACTAACATATGAAAAGAGGAATTATAATGAAGGACAATTTAGATCATATTGCTTTGTTAATAGATGCTGATAATACTCAGTTGTCAAAGTTGGAAGGTGTTATTCAAGAAATATCTAAACATGGTCGCATAGTTGTTAAACGTGCTTATGCAAATTGGAAAAAAGATAATCTTAAAAACTGGGAATCAGAATTAAACAGATTAGCAATTAAGCCTGAACAACAATTTGACTATGTAACAGGTAAGAATGCTACGGATATAGCATTAACTATTGGAGCTATGGATTTATTACATAAAGGCATTTATGATGGATTTGTTATTGTATCAAGCGATAGTGATTATACTCCATTAGCAATATATCTCCATGAATCCGGTGTATATGTCATTGGAGTAGGAGAAAATAAAACGCCAGAAGCTTTTAAAAACAGTTGTGATGAATTTGTTTTGTTAGAAAACATTGATAAATCGCAAATAAAGGTGCAAACAAAAGATACGGACACATCAGACGACAATGACAGAAAAAGAAAGGAATCCGATGAAACTCAACCTATAAATCCGATTGATGAAATACACAAATTGCTTCGATTGGCCTGGGAAACATATCAAGATGATGATGGATATGCTTTTATCAGTAATGCCGGGTTCTACATAAAACGTGTAAAATCTGATTTTGACGTTCGGTCTTTTGGTTTTGAACGACTTACAAAACTTATTGAGAATTTCCCTGAAAAATATGAAACAAAAGCATCAGCAACTAAATCTATTAAAGTTTACAAGTGTAAGACTAAGTAATACTATTTGTCAGTCGTTGCAATAAGAATTAATTTGGTAATAAATCATAAGATTTATCATGTCTTTTAATTTCGTTATCAAAGAAATCTGAATAAGCTCGAAAATGTTGTGCGAAAACATAAAGCCATTAAACAGGATACTCCTGCCTGACGGCTCTATTAATCCGAATAATTTATTTTGTCATTAACAATTTCCATTGCTCGTGCTTGGTTATTGTTCATCCAGTATCCTTGTTAATATATCCTTTTCTTTGAGCTATTATGTTACATCTTAAGCTTTTGCCATTTTATCTACTAACCGAAAACACCTGTTCACCAATATCAGCTATAAAGGTAGTGAGATTTAAGTTGGTGTACGGATTTGTATAAAGGATTGTATGATGCTTTTAGATACAACTCAAATAGCGCTGTTTTCAAATGCCTATCTCAACATTTTGCTGCACGAGCATTATTATATCACGCAAGATAATAATCGCCCTGTAAGATGTAGTTAATTTCATTACTTGTAATGTTTCTTTTTTATCTCCGTAAATTATCTGAATTATTTAACAAAGGAACAAGTGTTCGACTGAAAAAGCATGATACTGCTGATAAAAGTGTCTTGTTTAATAATAATCTCATACAAGAAAAAATAAACATCATACAAATTTAAGTTAGACCCAAATTTGTTGTTTCTTTATTAAACATCATTTTTCCAATTTTATACATATTATATTAATTAATATCTTTATCCGATAGATTATATATGTTTATCTTGAAAATCATTAAATAATAAGATTAGAATATGAAAGGAGGTACACGATATGACATTCTTTTCTTCGATTGGTACAAATATTTTAAGCTCAATAATATATGATATAGGTAAAGGTTTTATTACAAACCGTCAAAAACCAATGACTGAAAAACAGATTTTAGAAATTATCGATAATTATCACGGCGAAATCGAGTGTATTTTTGATAGACTGAATCGAATTGAAAATAGTTGTATTAATGTTAGCAAGCAAAATGAGGCTATATTCAAGCTACTGTTAATGGTGTTCGATAATAGGAGTAATGTTACTCTTTCTTGTTCGGAAAATGGATATGTATTAGATGGGAATTATACTTTGAACAATTTGAATTCTATCGCACAAAAATGCTTGCAGCGATACACTTTATCATTACCATCAGTTATACCGAAAAGTTTGAGCGAAGCTGTTTGGCCAATACCTAACAATCTGAAAGGAGCGCTACTAGATGAACTTGAAAGCAATCTTTACAACGACGACTATTGATGTATCCGAATCACCTTTTATTCCAGAACGATTTCAGCGAGAGGAATCTTTGCACATTTTTAAAAACTATCATGCAAATAAAGAGCATTCGTTTAAAACGCCACTGATTCTTGCAATTAGCGGCGCTCCTGGTATGGGGAAATCTTTTCAAGCTGAAGCGGTTTTGAATAATTTAGGTGTTAATAGTTTTCTTATTTCCGGTGCTGAATTCGAAAATGAAAATGCTGGCAGACCTGTAAAAAATCTTCGCAATATATATAAGAGTATTTCTGACGATGTTTTATTTAAAACAATCAAAATGGGAGCAATTATTATTGATGATATTGATGCTGCTCTAGGACAATGGGATGGATTGGTTCAATATACAATGAATAGACAACATCTTATAAAAACTCTGATTGATTTTGCAGATAATCCATATCTTATATCTATTTACGATGATGATGACACTTTACAGAAATACCCTACAAGTCGAATCCCAATAATTGTTACATTAAATGATGAAACTAAGATGTATGAACCATTGATGCGCAACGGAAGGACCACAGTTTTTCCTTGGATTCCAAAGCCTGAGGAAATCGAAAGCATTCTTGAAAGGATTTTTAATGGTATTAATCTAGATAAATCACCATACTATTTATACGAGCAACTACTTGCTATTATGCGAGGATTAACAAACGAAGATACACAAAGTCTTCCAATTTCCTTGTTTTCTGATATTAGATCATCTCTTTATGATGATTTCATTTGGCAACAAATCCGTTCTGCTGAATCTTTTGATACAATTTCAAACCAATTCAACAAAAAGGTAAATTCAGTTCAATCATTTAAATGCTCAGATTTAGTCGAACTGGGAAAACTATTGCTTCATAAAAACAAAAACTACTTATCTTTTGATAAGTGATAAGTGATAAGGAGAAAAAGTAATGTATTCAAATTCTAGTTCAAATTCAATTTCAAAATCAGAGTTTAAACGTCTTGTTTTGATTGGAATTCAAATAAGGAATATCTTTGATGAATTAACAGATGAACCTGAATCTGTTAAAAATAAATATCAGCAAGCCGTTGAAGAGAAGTATATTAAATCTTTTACCTTTTATGCAATGAAGTCTGGAAAATCTTATGCTGAATTAGAAGTAGCAATAGATTGGAACGAGCATCAAAATCAGATAAACAGAGGTAATCTTATTATCAAAACCAAATCAAAGGATGGCATTTTATCTCCAACAAAAAATGTTGCAACTAGATACAAAAGATATGCCGAAACGAATGGTTTTACAATAGTATGGCATTTTTCCTATGCTGATCATGTAAATGTTGAAAAGGCAAGAAAACGTTTCAACACATCTCCTGCAAATACAATAGAACGTGCTGACCCGTCCTGTGATTATGAAAGCAGACCTTTTCAGGCGGGTGATCTAACGGAACTTACATATATTATGAGGATTTAGTATAATAGTTCTCAACACTAATTCAACCTAAAGAATATAATGGAATGTGTAAAAAACAATAAAAGAGCCATTTTAATATGGAGAACTACTCAAGCACTAAAAAAATTGTCTCTCATGAATTATTCTATGTTGTTTAAGAAATTCAGATGAAGATATTGTGGACTCTATATATGGAATTTATGCATACAATGTATTTGCAAAAGCATTTTTAACAAACAAGTGATCGATTCAATAACTTTGTACAATTTCAGAGAGATGTTGAATAAGCACAGCTTACTAAATGTTTATTTCTTGATAGAAATGATTTTATAGTGATTCTCTGTTAGAACTTTCGTTGATGTAATTAAAACTAACAGGACTACAGTGATAAAGAACATATTGAAAAATGCGATAAGATAACTTTCAACTCAAAATAAAATCGAAGCTACTTTTGAGTGAGGTTTCACGTTAGCGTTGATTTCTAATCGTGCGCCTTTGCATAATGTAAATCACGCTTCAAAAAGGCCATTTGCACGGAGTTTTAAGGCCACCGTGACGGAGAAATAAGTCCACCGTCACGGAACAAAAGG
>CACXGC010000147.1 GCA_902767155.1 uncultured Ruminococcus sp.
AAATAATAAGTCAGCCTTACGGCTGACCGGCAATTCATCCCCGACCTATAGAGGTCGGAGTCTTCTTGCCGCTTTAGGATAAAATAATCAGGTGGCATATGTCAATATTTATTGTAATTAAGTCTGTAGTTGTCATAAAAAACGAAAACGGCTCTTATATGTGCAATTTATACGACAATTTTATGAAATTTTGTCGCAGAACGTAAAATTTTGTATTATAAGCTCAGTAAGTGTGTTATAATGAATCCTGAAAAGGAGGGATTTAATTGAAGATACTTGTATATGAAAATTTTATGACGAAAGTTTTTTGGGATAAACATCTCAAAAAAATGAAATTTGTCAAAAAAAGGGATGAAAGCGGAAAATATTATCTGAGAATTGTTGATGACAGCAACAAGGGTGAAATAGAAAAAATAAAATCATTCTGTTACAGCAGGTTTTTGCGTGTTGTACTTCATGACGACAGCATGGAAAGAAGTTCAAATTATCGCAGTCGTTTCTTTAGGAGAAATAAGGGCGTTTTCGGGAACAGTGAATTTTATCTTTGTGCGTATTGCGGCAAACCGCTGTCTAAAAAAGATGTCAGGGTGGATCATATAATTCCTGTATATCTGGCATCGAAAACGGAAAAGTATAAAAGAATGCTTATTCTCAGAGGTATACGAAATGTCAATGACCCAAGAAATCTTGCACCGAGCTGTGCAAAATGCAACGGCAGAAAGGGAGCTAACGGGGGTCTGTGGATATTGCGTGGATATCTGGGACGATTATGCTTCAGTGTTATGCTTCGTGAATTGATACTTTTGGTTATCGGCGCATTTGTTTTATACTGGCTGTATGGTTTTCTCACGGATTTGAATATATACAAAGCTTTTGAAACAGTATTCCGATTTTTTCAGCCTTAATTTGGAGTAAATAAGTTCGTGGACGAATTTGTAAAAACTATGGCGGATTTTGAACTTTGTACTTTAAAATTTGGATAAAGTATGCTACAATGTAATAAGTATGGGCGAGTGCCTGTATGAGTTTATGAAGTTCGTTTGTCTGTGCGAAAAAACAGGACAGCGAACGAAAAGAGGAATTTTATGATGAAGAAAGAATATGATGTTCTGATTGTCGGTTCAGGAGCTGCCGGTCTTTATGGCGCACTGCAATTTCCGGAAAATGTAAGTGTGCTTATGATCTCAAAAAGAGAGCTTACACTCTCTAACAGTTCACTTGCACAGGGTGGTGTGGCTGCTGTCCTTGATAAGATAAACGACGACTATAAGCTGCATATCGCTGATACATTGACAGCAGGAAAAAATAAAAATAATGTTGCAGCTGTTGAGGTTCTCGTAAAAGAGGGTCCCGGTGATGTTATGCACCTGAAAGAACTTGGTGTTGACTTTGATCTCGACGAAAACGGGAATATGCAGAAAACTCTTGAGGCAGGTCATTCACGTCACAGAATAGTTCATCACAAAGATTCAACGGGCAAAGCTATTGTCGATGCATTGATAGAACAGGTGAAGAAACGCCCGAATGTTGATATATGCGATCATACGTTGTTATACAAGCTTGAGAAAACGGACAGGGGATTCCTTGCAGGTATGATTCATCCGGACGGAACTTCGCAGGTTGTGGCCGCTCACTATTGTATTATGGCATCTGGCGGCATAGGCAGAGTTTACCAGTATACAACAAATTCTTCTATCGCTACAGGTGACGGAATTACGCTTGCTCATATGCTTGGCGCAAAAATAAACCATCTTAGCTGGATACAGTTCCATCCCACAGCTTTTGCGGCGGAAAACGACAGAGAGCGTTTTCTCATAAGTGAGGCTGTACGCGGAGAAGGTGCAATACTTCTGAATTGTTTTGGTGAACGCTTTGCAGAAAAATATGACCCAAGAGGTCATCTTGCACCGAGAGATGTAGTTTCCAATGCTATAATGCAGGAATCTCATGTTACAAACAGTGAAAAGTTCTATCTGGATATAACATACAAGGGTGCGGAATTTGTAAAGAACCGTTTCCCAATGATTTACGAGAATTGTCTGAAAGAAAATATTGACATTACAAAGGACAGAATACCTGTTTTCCCGTGTCAGCATTATCTCATGGGAGGTATAGATGTTGACCTTAATGCAAGGACTACAGTTGACAGACTGTATGCGGCAGGTGAATGTTCTCATACAGGCGTACACGGTGCGAACCGTCTTGCAAGTAATTCTTTGCTTGAGGCTCTTGTATTTTCAAGAAGAGCCGCACAGGATATTCTTTTGAGAATGAAAAACGATGATAATACGGCAGTTCCTGAATTCAGTGAACATGATGACCTCAGCGGTCAGAAACTGCCTCACGGTTATCGTACAGAAATAAGAAAGCTTATACAGGACTGTCATTTCGTAATACCGAAACCCGAACTTGTTCCGGCAAGTCTTGAACGTGCAAAAGAAATACTTTCGGAGATAACCGGCGGAGGATATGAGATAAATCAGGATTTTGTGGAAGCAAGAAGTCTTGCAACAGTTGCTGTTATTATACTTGAAGATGTTCTTTCGGAGGAGGGCTAATTGTGATACTGAATTCATTTTATGTTGAAAATATTATCAGGACTGCATTGATGGAGGATATAAATTACTGTGACGTAACAACAGATTTTCTGATTCCTGAAGACCAGCAGGGTGAGGGAAGAATGATGGCAAAAGCAGACGGCATAGTCTGCGGAGTTGAAGTTGCGGCAAGAGTTTTCACAATGCTCGATAAAGATATTCATGTAGAAATTCTTAAACATGACGGCGAACAGGTTAAATATGGCGAGGATATTATGAAACTCAGCGGAAAAACGGCTGTCCTTCTGAAAGGAGAACGTACTGCGCTGAATCTTATACAGCATATGAGCGGCGTTGCAACAGCAGCGTGGAATTATTCAAAAATCGTTGAAGGAACTAATGCACATATTGCCGATACAAGAAAAACTTTGCCTGGGCTTCGTCCTTTACAGAAATATGCAGTATGGTGCGGCGGAGCAAAAAATCACCGATACAATCTTTCCGATGCGGCAATGCTTAAAGATAACCACATTGATGCGGCAGGCGGAATAACTCCGGCAATTACAAAACTGCGCAGTAAGATTGGTCATATGACAAAAATAGAAGTCGAAACAAGAAATCTTGATGAACTCAGAGAAGCTCTTGCGGCAGGTGCGGATGTTATCATGCTTGACAATATGAGTCCCGAACTTATGAAAGAGGCTGTTGCAATAACAAACGGACGTGCAGTGCTTGAGGCATCGGGCGGTATTACATCTGAAACACTTCGTGCTGTTGCAGAAAGCGGCGTAGACATAATTTCTGTCGGTGCGCTTACACATTCTGTAAAGGCTTTTGATATATCTATGTACATAAAATGATCGTCGAAAGGGATATTTACGAGGAACTGAAACTGTCTGAAAAGCCTGTCATTATATACGGCATGGGGAACGGCGCAGATAAAATTCTCGCAGAGTTTGAAAAATGCGGTATCACTGTCAGTGGCATTGCTGCGAGTGATGATTTCGTAAGAGGACAAAGCTTTCATGGCTTTACCGTACAGAAAGTATCGGATTTTGAAAAAAAATACGGCAGTATGATAATAATTATAGCTTTCGGTACTTGTCTTCCGGAAGTTATGGAACGTATTTTTTCTCTCGGAGAGCGTCATATTGTTCTTGCAGCTGATGTTCCTGTGTACGGTGATAACATATGGAACAGGTCGTTTTATGACGAAAACAAAGAGGATATAGAGCGAGCTTTTTGTTTGTTGTCGGACGAACAGTCGAGGCTTGTTTTTGAAAATACTGTGCGTTACAAGCTGACCGGCTCACTCGATGTGCTGAAAAGTTCGTACAGCGACAAGGCGGAAGTTTTTGAAAACATAATCCGGTTTTCGGAAAATGAAAGTTATCTTGATCTTGGCGCTTATCGTGGTGATACGATAGACGAGTTTCTACACTATACCGGCGGAAAGTACAAACATATAACTGCGCTCGAACCGGACAGAAAAACATTCGCAAAGCTGAAAAGCCATGTTTCGGGAATGAAAGATGTACGTCTTTTCCGTATGGGAATATGGAGCGATGACAGGAATATGAGTTTCGCTGACTCTTTTGGACGAGGCTCTAATATATGTTACGGAGCGAAAAATGACCTCGCTGTTACAAAAATAGATACACTGTACGCTGTGCGTCATGTCAGCTATATAAAAATGGACGTAGAGGGCAGTGAAAGACAGGCTCTTATCGGCGGCATGAGAACAATAAGCCGTGACCGTCCAAAACTTAATATTGCGGCATATCATCGGAGTGAGGACTTTTTCTCACTCCTTCTGCAAATACACAATATTTGTCCTGAATATAGTCTTTATCTCCGCCAGCACCCGTACATACCTGCATGGGATTTGAATATATATGCCGTCTGAAAATTTTCCTGCTGAATAAAGTGATTGACATACAGGGTCAAAAATGATATTATTGGAACTGCCTTATGATACACATGGGCAGAAAGGAATATCTAAGTATGAAAAATTGGGGCTATGAGGCGGTATTCTA
>CACXGC010000148.1 GCA_902767155.1 uncultured Ruminococcus sp.
ACTGCATATCCTCAAAAAATGTATTTGCTTTTGCTTCTTTCGGTTTATAAGCACTTTTACTTTTTAAAAACTTGGAAACTGGTGTAGAAAGATATAACAGAAATATAATCAAGGTCCATATCTTCAATCAAAGGTTCTATTGTAAGTCTTGAATAAACAGATACTGTCATTTTTCTCACCCTATAAATTATCACTTTTTGAAATACATATATACCTGACATTTTATCATACCATTGTAAAGTTTACGGCGTTTATCTGCTATACGTCCAAAAGTAGTTTCAAAATCGCTGTCCGGACTTATAACAGTGTAACTGTATCCATAACGTTTTTCAAATTTTTTACCCATAATACGATACAGCTTTCGAGCCTGTTCAACATCCAGCAATCTTTCACCATAGGGAGGATTAGTTATTACAGCCGCACGTTCAGCATCTGAAAAGAAATCTGAAATATCTCTTTTTTGAACGTAAATACGTTTTTCAACACCGGCTTTTTTAGCATTAGCCATTGTAAGCTCAACTGCGTTTTCATCTATATCATAACCATAAGCCCGAAATTCTGCATCATGGTTGACAAGATCGAGACATCTTTGTCTTTCCTGAGACCACACATTCAGGGGCATACACTCCCATTTTTCAGAAGAAAAACGTCTAAATATGCCCGGAGCGATATTCAACGCCTTTAACGCAGACTCTATTAATATCGTACCAGAACCACAAAAAGGGTCAATTACAGTACTGAACGGACGTACATGAGAAAGATCTGCCATAGCTGACGCCAAAGTTTCTTTAATAGGTGCTCCTATCGACTCTCGTCGGTAGCCACGTTTATGAAGACCTTCACCGGAAGTATCAAGCATAATACTGACCTGGTCTTTCATTATAAGAAATTGTATCTGATGTCGGCTACCGGTTTCGTCAAACCAATTTTTGCCATATTTAAGTGATAACCTTGTTACAACAGCTTTCTTTATTATCTTTTGGCAATCAGGAATGCTCGTCAGCTTAGAATTTACTGAATGACCTTTCACCGGAAATGCTTCGTCCTTCCCTATCCAGTCTTCCCAACAAATTGCTTTTACTCCCTGAAACAATTCTTCAAAACTATCAGCACGAAATTGACCAAGCAATATTTGTATGCGTTCTGCATAACGTGAACACAAATTAGCACGAGCAAGTGTCGAAAAATCGCCATCAAAAGTAACTCTTCCGGTTTCCGCTTTGACATTCTCAATATCCATTCTTTTCAGTTCATCAGCACAAATACCCTCTATTCCAAATAGGCAAGGGGCGGAAAATTGTATTTTATCCATAATTTTTCCTTTCGATAAAATATTCATTTAAAAATGCTGCTACACTGCGCTTAATTTCACGCCTGTGCAGCAGCACATTTTTTATTTATAAATTAATTCAGTTTGAAGAAGATGATGTCTGTGTAATTGGTGCAACCGTCTGGGTATGTACTGCTGATGTAGTGTTCTTTTTAAGATATTCTTCAGTAGTACCATATGGAATAGATGCACTGCTTCCGACACCGTAAGGAGAAAGAACTGTAGGAGTTTTTCCTGTTGGAGAAACATTCTTAGGACCGTTATAAGTATCATCAGGCATCAAAGATGATGCATAATAGTAAGAATCATACTTGTAATCGTAAGAACCTGCCGGAAGAAGTTCTCTCTTGACTTCTTTTCCATTTTTAAAATATACCTTTGCACCTTTTGCGGAATATGATTCAGATGCAACTGCATTTACCCAACCAACAGGAACTATTTCGTCAAACTCTGTTGAACACGGACCATACATTTCAACGCAAAGCTCATCAAGACCATCACCATTGTAATCATAAACATACGTAGCGATGTATATAGCATAATCTCTTGTATTTTTGAATTGCATATCAAGATTTCCATAATCAACTGTAGCATCAAGACCACGATCTGCATACACAGAAGGATACTGATGTGCATGACGCTCAACGACTTCCATATCAGCTTTAAGCGCACAAATATAGATAGTGGTTGATGCTTGGCAGATACCACCGCCATACTGATTTTCATATTCACCACGAACTATTGCAGTAGATTCTACATAACCAAGTGCACCTGTAGTTGTATCACCTGTCATAGTATTAAATGAGAAAGTTTCTCCAGGATTTACAACATATCCATTTGCAGATTTTATTGCCAGTTCCATATTATAAACAGATGCCCATTTGTTGTTTGCGATTGTGTAATGAGATGCAATAAGCTTGGTATTTGCCTTAATATCCGCAAGCTTAATTTTATAAGGAGTTTTCACCGTATTAATAGAAAATGCACCTTTTTTAGTTGGCTGATCAATTATCTCGGTAAGTTTGGTATTTACAGATGTCTGATCTATAAGAAAACCATCTGAACCGTCAGCATAGGTAAATTTTTCTGTTTTATCCGGATGAAATTCTTTAACATGTGCATCAACAGGCTGAATATCAAATTTATCTGCAACTTTCTTAACTGCTGATGGAATAGAGTTTCTGTTGACAACAGAAGTCACTGTAAAATCTGTGATTCCGTCATTATAGGAAGTTTCTATAGTAGGCTTATCCAATTCGCCACGACTAAAGTGATAAGCTTGAATCAACGCATTTGAAAGATCTGTATCAAACGAGAAATCATCTTGTGTAAGAGTAATGCTCTTGCCATCACAGTTAACTGTAATATCGATATCATCACGAATTTCAAGAATTCTTTTTTGCATAGCATCATATGCTTCGCTAAGAGTTTTACCGCTAAGATCTACACCAGAAACAGTAACATTATCACCGAATGTTATGGACTTTGTATTTATAGTTTTGATTTCTGCTGCTTCAGGACGAAGTACCGGAAGTGCAGAAACAACACTTTCTTCTTTCTCAGAAATATTAGCATTTTTAGATGACTGAGAAGCTTCGCTCTGAGTTTCAACAACAGCCGGTGCAGAATTTCCATTATAATTAACAGCAAAAGCAATTCCTGCTGCTGCAACCACAATCAATGCAACCGATGCAGCAATAACAGGCATAGTCAGCAACTTCTTAGACTTCTCATCTGTTGCGGCAGAATGACGTTTAACCGCAGGCTGCGATGAAGAAGCAAAAACAACTTCCTCTGTTTCGGATTTATTGTCCGTTTCCTGTGTATTCGATTCATCCTCAGTTTCTGTTACTTCATCGTGTTTATTAACTTCTTCGTTTTCCTTTGATTGTGTGCTTTCAGATTTCACGATGTCATCTTTTTTATTCAATTCATCGTTTTCAGATTTCACTTCTAAATTCTCGTTATTTTCAATATTATTTTTTTCATCGATATCAGATTTGTCTGTAATCGTTTCACTCGAAACAACATACTCACCTTTTGTTTCTGAAACAGAATCTTTTTTTTCTATATCCATAAAAAAATCCTCCTCACTATTCACTATATACATTATCTCTTCACACATATATAATACAACAATTTGCGATAAAAAGTAAAGATTATTTTTTATGAAATCCTTGAAAATACTGCCAAACATAATTTATCATAATTTTTATTTTTAGACCTTTTTACTATGAGCAACGGCAGTTTAGACCTTTCAATAATATTTAGAAAAAATAATAACAATTTTTTTATATTTAGCTATAAATGAGCAAATTTAATGAGCCGTTGTGAAAATGCACAAAAAATATTAAGAAGCAAGCATGGCAAATAAACCGGCAATAT
>CACXGC010000149.1 GCA_902767155.1 uncultured Ruminococcus sp.
ATCAAATGGGATAGAGGGTGCGTGTTACACCCATTTGTAGTAAATATGGCGTAAGCCTGTTGAACAATAAAGAAAAACATTTTTTAACAAAATTTTGAATATATTTTCATTTTTTGAATGTTTTTTATAACATAACTCAAGGTTCAGACATTGAAACGGAACAAAACTATATCTCCGTCCTGCATAACATATTCTTTTCCTTCCGAACGTACAAGACCTTTTTCTTTTGCAATTGCCATAGAACCACATTCCATAAGGTCATCGAAAGCAATTACTTCCGCACGGATAAAGCCTCTTTCAAAGTCGGTATGAATCTTTCCGGCAGCCTGCGGAGCTCTTGTACCCTTGGTTATAGTCCATGCACGAACTTCCTGTTTTCCGGCGGTAAGGTATGATATAAGACCAAGAAGGTCATAGCAGGCATTTATAAGTCTGTCGAGACCTGACTGTTCGAGTCCCATTTCAGAGAGGAACATTTCTTTTTCATCAGGTTCCATACCGGATATTTCAGCCTCTATTTCAGCGCATATAGGAAGTACGGCGGCGTGTTCCGAATCTGCTATTTCCTTAACCATATCGAAATAGGGATTTCCCTCGACTTTACCGTCTTTGAAATCACTGTCGCTGAGGTTTGCGGCGTAAATTATAGGCTTGTTTGTCAACAGTGCAACACTTGCAAGAAGTTCTGCCTCTTCCGGAGTACATTCAACCGAACGTGCTGCTTTACCCTCATTGAGAACATCTTTGACACGCTTGAAAAAGTCCAGATCAGTCTGATATTTCTTGTCGCCCTTGATAAGTTTTTGAGTTTTGTCAATTCTTCTGTCGAGCATTTCGATATCGGAAAGTATGAGTTCAAGGTTAATAGTTTCGATATCTCTTTTTGGGTCTATACTTCCGTCAACGTGTATTATATCATCATTTTCAAAGCAGCGTACAACGTGTACGATAGCGTCTACTTCACGGATATTTGCAAGAAATTTATTTCCGAGACCTTCACCTTTTGACGCACCCTTTACAAGACCTGCTATGTCAACGAATTCAATCGAAGCCGGCGTATACTTATCAGGCTCATACATTTCTGCAAGTTTGTCAAGACGTTTATCCGGTACAGCAACGACACCGACATTCGGTTCGATTGTACAGAACGGATAGTTAGCGGATTGAGCGCCGGCATTTGTAATAGCGTTGAACAATGTACTTTTGCCGACATTCGGCAGACCTACGATTCCTAATTTCATAACGATTTTCCTTTCATACAAAAATACCTTTACTATGATAGCACAAAACCATGATTTAAGCAAGAAAAATCCATTTTCGGACAAAAATTTCGCCGCTCCCAAAGGAACGGCAGAATTCATTGCATAATCATCAGCATTACAGAGAAATAGTGGAATACACTTGCAGTAACGGTGAAAATATGCCATATAGAATGGAAATATTTGATATCCTTTTTTGTGTAGAATATAACGCCTATCGTGTACAAAAGTCCGCCTATAAGAAGAAATATCAAAGCGAGACTGTTTACAGTTTCAAGCATGGGTTTTACTGCTATAACGATGACCCAGCCCATTACAATGTAGCATATTACGGACGGTTTGCGGAATTTTTCAAGATCTATCGAATTGAATACGATTCCAAGGATAGCCGTACCCCATACTACACCGAAAAGCACCCAGCCGAGAGGACCTCTCAGCGGTACAAGAGTAATAGGCGTGTATGTTCCCGCAATGAGAAAGAAAATTGTATTGTGATCCATTATGCGGAAAAAAGCTTTTGCTTTTTTGTTTGTTATGGCATGATACAAAGTTGACATTACATAGAGAATTATAAGCGATGCACCAAAAATTGATGTACTTACCACGCCCCAAGCATCGCTGTATATTGCCGCAATAACTATGAGCACAGCAGTTCCGCCTATTGCCAGCAAAGCTCCGACCCCATGAGTTACGGAATTAAATATTTCTTCTCCGAGAGAGTAGCGTGTTTCTTTTTTAAAGCCAATCTGTTCAATTTTTTCTGCCATTTTTATTACACCTCCAATATGCCGGCAATCACAGCATTAGATACAAGAAAACCTTTTTCTGTCAGCGAAAAACCGTTTTCAGACATATGAACAAGTCCCATTTTATAGTATTTTTCTGCATTGCATAAAAATCTTTCATCAATGGGTTTCCCGTAGCGCTGAGTAAAACGCTGCTGAGTTATTCCTTCTTTAAGCCTGAGACCGAGCATTATAAATTCTTCCTCGTCACCGCCGATTCCATCGGGAATGCGTTCATCATCAGCAAATTTTCTCATATTTCTCGGATAGTACCATCTTTTGCCGTCTATAAAAGAGTGTGCGGAAGGTCCTATTCCGATATAGGGTTCATCATGCCAATATTTGAGATTGTGGCGACTCTCGTAACCTTTTTTGCAAAAATTCGATATTTCATAATGTTCATATCCGTAACGGCGCATTTCGTCACACATGAATTCATATAAGTCTGCTGTAAAATCGTCATCGGGCAGAGATAGCTGTTGCCTTTTTTTATAGAACACCGTACCTTCCTCTATTTTGAGAATGTAAGCTGATACATGAGGAATATCATTTTCCACACAAAATGCTATGCTTTTGGAAAGTTTGTTTTTTGTCTGATGTGGCAGAGCTATCATAATATCGAGTGATATATTATCAAATCCGGCATTTTTTGCCCTGATTATGCATTGTTTTACCTGTCGCACAGAATGTTGTCTGCCCAGCAGAAGCAATTCATCATCATTCGCAGACTGCATTCCGACAGAAATTCTGTTTGCTCCTGCTTTACGAAGAATTTCAAAATCAATGTCTTCTTTTGAAGGATTCACCTCGATAGTGATTTCATTTTCAGAAATGTCAAGACAACAACATTCACGTACTGTGCATATCATTTCAGCAAGTCTTTTTGCGCCTATAATGCTTGGTGTTCCGCCGCCGAAATAGAGAGTATCTGCTTTGATATCACAGAAATTTTTCCTCAGAAAATCACATATAAGTGCTGTATAGCTGTCGAAATCTTCCTGTGAACCGTGACGGGAATAGAAATCGCAGTACGGGCATTTTTTCTCACAGAAGGGGATATGGATGTAAATTCCGGCTGTCTTCATTTTGCCACATTCTTTCGGAGTATGACCATAGCTTCAAAAAACATTGCGGCGGCACACGATACGAAAAGAGCGATATCTGTTATCATGAATATGTTGAATGAGCTTTCAAGATCCTCATAAGACGGATTATCTTTCATGACTGTAAAATTGATAAATCTGCTGAGTTCATCAGAGACAGCGGTACTTGAAAGAGCAGTATCGACGAGGTAAGTCGAAACAACAAAATATACAAGTACGAGAATAAAAGCTACTGTAACAAATGGAAAAGCCGGTTTATTCAATACTACAACTACCAATGCAGACAAGACAAGTGCAGCCGCAATAATAATTATTATCGGGTTCATAACAAATTCCTCGTTTGATTTACGATAGCGGCAGTTTTAAGTACAGCTACCTGTGTTTTAGCGTCGGGTATCTCGTTGTTGAGTACCATTTCAACGGCTTTTTTCAGCGGTATAGTTTCGACATTGACAAATTCGTCTTCATCAAGCTGTTGATTTTCATAATGATCTATCTTACAGAAATACAGGTGAATAATTTCTCCGCAGTAGCCTGGACTTGGATAAAGTTTTCCGAGCGTCATATACTCACGTCCTACAGCGCCTGTTTCTTCAAGCAGTTCACGTTTTCCGTTTTCGAGAGGAGTCTGACCTTTTTCGAGCTTACCGGCAGGCAGTTCAAGTACAATTTCCTTGTACGGATAGCGGAACTGACGCACAAAAAGAAGCTCCTCATTTTCATTAAGAGCCGCAATACATACTCCGCCGGGGTGTTCAACTATTTCACGCATAGCGGTATCGCCGTTTTCCAGTTCTACCGTGTCATGTTTGACATGAATAACTTTTCCCTCAAAAATGCTTTTGCTTTCGAGTGTTTTTTCATACAATTTCAAAGAAATCCCTCCATTTATCACGATACAAATATTATATCGCACTTTTTGCCGGATGTAAATCGTTATGAAAAAAAATTTGCTCGTCGAAGAACAGAATTTTTTGTGATTTTCTCTTGATAAAATGAATAGATAGTTGTAAAATCAAGTAAGCAGATTTATCATTTTTTTATTAAAGAGAGGATATTTTTTATGAAACTTGTTCATTTGTCTGACCTTCATATAGGAAAGAAGGTTCATGAAGTATCAATGCTTGACGAACAGAAATACATTCTGGGGCAGATACTTTCTGTTATTGATGATGAAAAACCCGATGTTGTAATGATTGCCGGTGATGTTTACGATAAGTCGATTCCACCTGCCGAAGCAGTTGAAGTATTTGACGAATTTCTCGTACAGCTCGCAAAGAGAGAAACGAAAGTCATGATAATCAGCGGCAACCATGATTCTCCTGAAAGACTGGCATTCGGAAACCGTTTATTCTCAGCCGGCGGAATTTACATTTCTCCTGTGTATGATGGAAATATAGAGCCTATTACTTTGAATGATTCCAATGGAGAAGTAAACTTTTATCTTCTGCCGTTCATAAAACCGTTTCATGTGCGCACAGCATTTCCTGATGAAACAATAGAGAGTTATACAGATGCTGTAAACTGTGCCGTAAAGCGTATGAATATAGACACTTCCAAGAGAAATGTTCTTCTTTCGCACCAGTTTGTAACAGGTTCTCAGCGATGTGATTCGGAAGATATTTCGGTCGGCGGCAGTGATAATGTAGATGCCTCAGTTTACGACGAGTTTGATTATGTTGCGCTCGGTCATCTTCACGGTCCGCAGGATGTTGTAAAAAACCGTATACGCTACTGCGGAACACCGTTGAAATATTCATTTTCAGAGGTACATCACAAAAAATCTGTTACTGTTGTGGAACTCGGTAAAAAAGGTGAACTGTCAGTTCATACCGTTCCGCTGACACCACAGCATGATATGGTTATTATTCGTGGAAAATTCGATGCTATTATGCAGAAAAGCTATTATGAAAATACTACTCTTCCGGAAGACTATCTTAGCATACTGCTGACCGATGAGCAGGAAGTATATGAGGCACAAAACCGCCTGAAACAGCACTATAAGAATATATTGAATTTTGACTATGCCGATAAAGGAGACAATAACAATACGGATATAACAGCAGGGCAGGAAACAATTATGAAAACGCCATTTGAATTATTTTTCGATTTCTATAAGCTGATGAATAATCAGGAAATGACCGATGAACAGCAGAGTTATGTCCAAAAATTGATAGAAGATATACAGGAGGGAGAAGAATGAGACCTTTAAAGCTTAAAATATCCGCTTTCGGACCTTATGCCGGAGAGGAAACCGTAAATTTTGACGATTTATGCAAAAAAGGTTCAAAAGGCGGTTTGTATCTGATAACAGGAAATACCGGTGCCGGAAAAACATATTTATTCGATGCCATTTCCTATGCGCTTTTCGGAACAACAAGCGGCGACAACCGTACAGTTGACAGTCTGCGTTCAAAATATGCCGACCCGAAAGTACCGACTTATGTAGAACTTACGTTTTCCTATCGTGGAAAAGAATACAAAGTAAAACGAACTCCCCCATATATGCGCCCTAAAATCAGCGGAAAAGGTGAAACCCCTATTCAGGCAAGTGCAGAACTTACATTTCCCGGCGGAACTTGTTCCAAGCTTAAAGAAGTGAACGAAAAAATATATGATATTCTCGGAATAAATCAGGAACAGTTCTCAAGAATAGCTATGATAGCACAGGGAGATTTTTATAAGCTTCTTTTTGCAAAGACTTCTCAAAGAAAAGAGATTCTTTCAAGAATGTTCGACATAACAACCTATACAAAGCTGCAGGATCGTCTGAAAGAGGAAACAAAAAAGCTTGAAGATAAGTATAGTGACAATAAAAAACTTATGACTCACTCTATAAGAGGAATATTATGCGAAGAAAACAGTGATGCATTTTCAAAAGTAGCTGATGCAAAAAATGGTAATATGCCTTTTGAGGAAATTCCTGCTTTTCTTAGCTGTATGATAGAAAAAGATACCGCTGCAAAGGAAGCTCTTGAAGTCTCTCTCTCAGAAAACGACGGTCAGCTTAACGAGGTAAACAGAAAACTTGGAATTGCCGAGGAACAGAGAAAACTTGAAGAATCACTGAAAAATTCCTTAAATCAGAGAGACGCACTTATCCCCACAGAAAAGAGTCTTAAAACAGCTCTTGACGAAGCAGAGGGAAAGCGTCCGCAGATAAATGAACTGGGTGATAAAATTGCCTCGCTGAAAACTACTCTTCCGGATTATGAAGAATATGACAGCAAAAAAATTTCTCTTGCGGCACTCGATACAAATTTGAGTTCTCTGGAATACCAAAAGAAAGCTGCAAATGACAGCCTTACAAGTTCTAAAGAGAAACTCATTTCTGCAAAAGAAACTGTACAGCGTCTTGCTGACTGCACAGAACAGAATGTTGCTTTGCAGGCTGATATAAACCAACTTGGCGAGCAGAAAAAGCAGCTTGACGAAATAAAGTCGGATTACGATGATGTTATCGCTAAACGAATCGAATATCGTAAAGCTGCTGATGAGTTTAAAAACGCATTGGCAAAATGTCAGGCTGCAAAAGCTGATTATGATTCAAAATACCATGCTTATATAAGTGAACAGGCAGGAATACTTGCCGCAACGCTTACTGAGGGACAGCCCTGTCCGGTATGCGGTTCTTTACATCATCCGAGCCCGGCATTAAAAACTGCTGCTGCACCGAGCAAGGAAGTTCTGGACAAAAGTAAGGAAACCTTTGAACTTGCGGACAAAGCAATGACGAGAGCAAAAGAAAAACATGACTCTGTTAAGGCAGCCGGAACAGAAAAGAAAAATGCGCTTATGAAAAAAGCCACTGTATTCCTTTCAACAGAGAATTTTGAAGAAATTTCGTCGGCGATGGAAGAAAAGCGAAAAGAACTTGCCGAACGCGGCAGTCAATTGAAAAAACGCCGTGACGAACTGAAAAAAGATATAGATACAAAAACACTCGCAGAAAAAAGTATTCCCAAACTTGAAAAAACAATCGAGGAAATGAGCGAAAAATTATCCGCTTACGGTCAGCAGATATCTGCAAAAACTGCGGAAAAAGAATCTGTTGCAAAAAGACTTGCCGAACTTAAAGAGAAACTCGAGTTTCCATCTGCAAAAGAAGTTCAGACAGAAATCAGACGTTTGGAAAGTATGAAAGCATCTTTTGAAAACGAGATAACCGTAAAAACCGGAGAGTATAATGATTGTGTCAGCAAAATCAGTTCTCTTGAGGGAGCTATAGAAGAATTAAAGAAAAATCTTGCTGAGCGTCAGTCATCTGATTATGATGCTCTGAAAAAACAGCAGTCCGAATTGCAGACAACTATTTCAGACCTCAGAAAACATATCAGCAGAATTTCAACAAATATTTCCGTCAATACAGACATTCTCAATAATATCAATGACAAACTTCTGGAAAACAAAGATACAGAAGAAAAGCTTAATTGTGTACGTCCTCTTTCAAAAACGGCTAATGGAGGAATTACAGAGAAGGATAAACTGAAACTTGATACATATGTACTGATGGCATATTTCGATAAGATAATAGCAAATGCAAATTCAAGATACAGGTCTATGACTGGAAATCAGTACCAGTTAAAACGCCGTCCTTATGCAAAGAATAAAGTGGGCGAAAGCGGTCTTGAACTTGTTGTAATAGATCACAACTCAAAAAGTGAAAGAGATGTGACTACTCTTTCGGGCGGCGAAACATTTGTAGCCTCTCTTGCGCTTGCTTTGGGACTTTCGGACGAAATACAGGCAAATTCAGGCGGTATTTGTCTTGATTCCATGTTTGTTGATGAAGGTTTCGGCACACTTGACGGTGATTTGCTCAAAAAAGCAATACAAGCTCTTGATGACCTTACAGAAGGAAACCGCCTTGTCGGAATCATTTCTCATGTTGACTATCTGAAAGATCACATTGACAACAAGATTATAGTAACAAAAACTCCTTTATCCGGCAGTACCATTCAGGTAAGAAACGAATCATAAATATTGAGCGTGTAGTCTGAATAACTTTTACGTTTGGTTAAAAATATCCTTTTCAATAGTCCTTACAAATGAGTATTTCTTGTCGGAGCAGATTTTTGGTCTGTTCCGACTTTTTGGTTACAGCAGAAAATTGTACTTGTAATTTTATGGACGATAAAGTATAATAAAATGTGTATGATGTAAAGAAAATCACCTTCATCTATAAAAGGAGTTTTTTATACTATGAAACGTCTTATTGCAGCAATGGCTGCTGCTATTATAGCGATAGGTTCTTCAACTGTCGCTTTTGCTGTGCCGGATGAATCTGTTCAGCCACAGCAGTCTTCAGTTGTTTCAGAACAGCCGTCTTCTGAAAGTCCTGAGGAATCGGAATTATCAGAAACATCAGAGGAAAATAATGATACAGAATCAGAACAGGAATCTTCTGAGGTGGAAGAAACTGAGCCGGAATCAAAACAGGAATCTTCAAAAGATGAAAAAGCTGAATCCGAAACAGAAAAGGAATCTTCCGGTACAAAAAAAAACAGTGCAGTTGAATCATCGGCAGAAGAAAAACTTGACCCGGAAAAAGTGGAATTTGTCGGATGTGAAATAGACGATATCGGAATGCATATAGATCTTCCGAAAGATGCTTATATAATTACAGCAGGTATATCACCTGATGATCCGGCACTGACCGCCGTTAAATTGACAAAGCAGGAAGTTGAGAAAAATTTCAGCGAAAATGATACGGTTCTGAAAGCATTCGCCAAAGATAGGTCTTACGATATCACGATAACTGTACTGAAAAGTGACAGAACAAAGGTTATTGATAATCTTTCGTCCCTCGCCGACAAAGAACTCAACAATGTTATAGCAGAACTTATGAAAAATGAATATGCTAAGGGAAATGCAATAAGAAGTTATAACAATGTTTTGTTTCTTGTTCTTGATATGGAGTATGTCGTTGGAGGTACTCATGTGTACGGAAAACAGGAGTACACGATTGTAAAAGGTTCAAATGTTATAGTAACTTTCCAGTCGCATGAAAGGCAGATGACTAATGAAGAATTGGCGCTTACTGAAAGGATTATGTCAACAGTTTCAGTTGAAGGTATAAGCGATGTTCCCGTAATACAGGATGTTTATTCTTCAAAAGTGACTCAGCTTGATATACGTTATATACTTTTGATGGCATCTGCTGTTATTGCTGTTATAACATTAGCTGCAATGATAATTGTCGGTACAAGATACCGCCAGTCACGTCTTGAGGCGGAACTTGAAAAATATGAAGATGATTACAAGAAAAATAAATCTCAGGATACTTCGGCAAAGAAAAACACGAAGGTGATCCCTTCAACAGACGAAGCTAATGACAAAACAGAGGATAAGCCAAAAATATCTGACAAGTCTTCTTATTACTCATCACTATTCACTCCGACAGATGAAAACGTACTTTTCAAAAATGAAAAGCTTGAGGAAGAGCGTAGAAAACGTGAAGAACAGAGATTTATACCAAAACTTGATGATACAGTAGAAATTTCTATACCGAAAAATCCGTATACGCCTGTGGGAAAAGCTGAAACTGTCAAACAGTCTGCTATGGCGGTCACATCTGAATTTGCAAAGCTTTCGACGATAAGTGCAGAAGCGGCAAAAGCAGCGGCAGAAAAGAAAGATAACGTGGAAACTTCTTCCGATGAAGTAGTTTTTGCTGAGAGTAAGCCAAAGCCCAAGACTGAAATAGAGCAAATCGGTGCAGAAGTATTTGAGAAGCAGAAGAAAGTTGAAATGAATTCGGAAGCTGATAAAAACGAAAAATCTGCCAAAAAAGAAGAAGCGTCCGAATATGAAAAGAAGTTCGGCAAAAACAGACAAAATGCAGCAGATGTTGCAGCTACAATAGTGCCTGTAGACGAGGACGAAAGGAGATTTTCAAAATTTGAGAAACATTTCGGCAAGGTACAGTCAGCACCTCAGCCGCAGCAGAAAAATAACCTGATACCGGCATTAGATGGTACTATGGAACAACAAAAAGTGGTTCATCCGAGAAGAACATTTGTTCCGGATGAGCCGCAGAATATAAATGTTACCAGACCGGTACAGAGACAGAATTTCTATCCGGTTTTCGAGGAAAAACCGCTTGTTTCTATTAACAATACAACAAACACAACGCAAATTCCTGAAACTACTGTAAAGTTTGAAAATGTTCCAAAACTGAATATTAAGCCTGACACAGTAGAAAAAACTGTTAAGCCTGAAACAGATTCCAAAAAAGCGGTCAAACCTGATACAGCTGAGAAAGCTACTAAGCCTGAAACAGATTCCAAAAAAGCGGTCAAGTCCGACACAGTTGAGAAAGCTGCTAAGCCTGAAACAGATTCCAAAAAAGCGGTCAAACCTGACACAGCTGAGAAAGCTGCTAAGCCTGAAACAGATTCGCAAAAAGCCGTCAAACCTGATACAGCTGAAAAAGTTGTTCAGCCTGAAACAGATTCCCAAAAAGCGGTCAAACCTGACACAGCTGAAAAAGTTGTTCAGCCTGAAACAGATTCCAAAAAAGCGGTCAAGTCCGACACAGTTGAGAAAATTATTCAGCCTCAAAATGATTCACAAAAGGCAGAGGATACTATGGAAAAAGAGAATTCCGTTAATACATCAGGTTTTCAGAACACCGAAGGTAAAACCGATGAAACTGTGAAAGAAGATAAGAAAGTTAAAAAGATGAGTCTTTTCCAGAGGATCAAGGCAAAAATCTTTACTGCTCCGCAAAATGATGATGACGAATCTTATGAAATTGTAGTACCGGATACGCCATCGACCGGCAACAGTTTTATTGACAATCTTAAAAACAAGCTGCAATACCATCCGCCGGAAGATGAAGATGTTATATTGGAGGATTTCAAGAAAAACGAAACCGAGCATGACGAAACAGAAATATATCGTTCGCCGGATGCTGACGAAATTCCGAAAAAGATAGATCTTTCTTTTAAAAAAGGTGATGACGGCAATATTGTGGTTGATTCTGCAAGCAGTGAGAAGGGTAAGCCTTTACAGGTCAAAATAAAGGACGGAAATGCAGAGATAAAGGCAAAGGCAGAGTCTGAGAAGGCAAGGGCAGAAGCTGAAGAATCCGAGGCGGAAGAACTTTACTATTTCACTGATATTCTTTCCGGCGGCAATGGTAAAACAGAGGAGGAGAAAGAGAAAAGTGAAAAGCACTCCGCAGATGATAATCTGAACGAGAAAAAGTCCGATTTGCCGAAGAAAGAAGATTCTGATTACGAAGATATCTTCAAAGATGATGAAGTGGTCGAAACATCCGAAAATAATGCTGATGAGTCAGTTAAGGTAACAGAGTCTGTAGCCGAGAAAAAATTGTCGGAAGATAGTGAAAAGAAGAATGAAGAACCTGTAGTCTCAAAATTTGAGCAGCTTTTCGGAAAAAATAAGGCTGAAAATATGGTTGAGTCATTGTCTGCCGTATTGCCTGAGACAAAGCCGGAGAAAAAGAACATAGAAGAATTATCTGTCTATGAAAGAAAATTTGGTGCTGCCAGAAAAGCAGTATCTGCTGTTCAGCCGGTTGTTGCTGATGATAAAGCGGTAAAGCCGGATAGTGAGAAAATTCCGACAGAATCTGTAAAAGTTTCCGAGAGTGCAGAAAAAGTCGAAAAGAATAGCAGCGCAGACTTTGGAAAATCTGACGCTGTAAAACCGCAGAAAAAAGTTCAAGTATCGGAAGAAAAGGCAAAAAAGCCTGAAACGTTGCAGGAGGAAGAACCTATGCTGCCAGTAAAATCTGAATTTGTTTTTGAACGTGATGCCGGCATATTGTTTGAAATTGCTGCCGGTGAATATGTGCCTGTTTCGGCGAAATCAACGCCGCTTACAGTCATACCAAAGCTTGAAAGTGTCAATGCAAGCGATTATAACAAGACGGCGGAAGAACTCAGAAAAGCACCGCTGTCTGCTGCAAAAGAGCGTAAACCGAAGTATGAGACTAAGCCAAAGACTGAAATTAATCCTGAGTCAAAGTTTGAGACTAAGCCAAAGACTGAGATTAAGCCTGAGATTAAACCTGAACCTGAGATTAAATCGGAGTCTGTGTCTAAGCCTGAGTCGCAGCCAAAGCCCGAAATAAATACAAAGGTTTCGGAGGAAAAGCCGCCGGAAGAGCCGATAGTATTCTATAGCGGTTATGATTCTGATGAGACTTTGAACCCGTTTGCACCCGGAAGCGGTGACTTAGTTTTGCCCGAACCGGAACAGACTTCAAAGCCAAAGCTCAGAGACAGGCTCAAAAGAACTTTCGGAAAGCTTTTTGCAGCTCCGGAAGATGATGAAGAATAAGGGGGAATATTATGAGAGACATTCTGATAAAAAATGTACACATAATTGACCCGACAAATAAAGTTGACCGCAGCGGTGATATTTTCATAAGTAACGGCGTTTTTGCATCACCGGAAGATGCAGACGAAACTGCTCTTGTGATAGACGGGAACGGTATGACAGCTGTGCCGGGGCTTGTAGACCTTCATGTACATCTGCGTGATCCGGGTCAGACTCATAAAGAGGATATCATAAGCGGCTGCAAAGCTGCGGCAGCAGGCGGTGTTACAAGTCTGCTTGCAATGCCGAATACTGTTCCGGCTGTTGACAGTCCTGAGACAGTGCGCTATATTCTTGATAAAGCGAAAAACGCAGATGCTCATGTTTATGTTGTCGGCGCAATAACCAAAGGTCTCGAAAGTAAAGAGGCTTCTGACATTGACGAATTGTATGCAGCAGGTATTTCTGCTTTATCGGATGACGGAAAACCCGTTGCCAATACCGTAATGATGGTTGATGCAATGAAAAAGGCTGCAAAACTTGGAATACCTGTTACAGCGCACTGCGAAGACCCGTATCTTGCCGGCGGAAAAATAAACGAGGGTGAGATTTCCGAAAAACTTGGAGTAAAAGGGATGCCGAGAGCGGCAGAAGATGCAGGTACAGCAAGAGAAATTTCCCTTGCGGCAGCGTATGACGTACCTGTTCATATATGTCATGTCAGTACATATACGTCGGCTGATATGATACGTGACGCAAAAAAGAGAGGCGTTAAAGTTACCGCAGAAACAGCACCTCATTATATCATGCTTACAGAGCAGGAACTTCTGAAAAAAGATGCTGATTACCGTATGAATCCGCCTCTGCGTACTGAACGTGACAGGCTCGCTATGATTGAAGGACTCAAAGACGGTACTATTGATGCCATTGCAACAGACCATGCACCGCACACGCCGGAAGAAAAAGCTGATTTCAATTCAGCGCCGAATGGTTCTATCGGTATGGAAACATCTTTCGCAGCAGCCTATACTGTTCTTGTAGAGGGTAATCACCTGAGCGAAACGCAGCTTATAGAAAAAATGTCTGTCTGTCCGGCACAGATACTTGGAATAAATGCCGGAACTCTTTCGACAGGTTCACCGGCTGATATTATGCTTTACAGTCGTGAGAAATGGACTGTTGACCCCGAAAAACTTCATGGCAAGTCAAAAAATACCCCTTTCAAAGGACTTACTCTTTCCGCTAAAGTGAAGCTTACTATATGCGGCGGAAAGATCGTATACAACGAACTATTTTGAAAAACGGAGGAAAAAAATCATGTCATTTGACAGACTCATCAAAGGTATCAAAGATAAACAAAACCCTACAGTTGCAGGTCTTGACCCGAAACTGGATTTTATTCCGGAATATATAAAAACCGCCGCTTATGAAAAATACGGTAAAACGCTTGAGGGTGCAGCAGAAGCACTGTTTGAGTTTAATAAAGGTCTTATAGATGCGCTTTGTGACATTGTTCCGGCAGTAAAGCCGCAAGCCGCTTATTATGAAATGTACGGCTGGCAGGGTGTTCGCACTCTTGAAAGAACTATCGCATACGCAAGAGAAAAGGGTATGTTTGTCATTACCGACGGAAAGCGCAATGACATAGGTACAACTATGGAAGCTTATGCAAAAGCGCATATCGGCGAAACTGATATAGAAGGAACTGTTGTAAATGCATTCGGTTCTGATGCGCTGACAGTAAACGGTTATCTTGGAACAGACGGCATAAAGCCTCTGCTTGAAATATGCAGAACTATGGACAAGGGAATTTTCGTTCTCGTAAAAACATCAAATCCTTCATCCGGAGAGTTACAGGACCGTGTACTTGATGATGGTCTGACCGTGTACCGTACTATGGGCGGAAAATGTGAAAACTGGGGTAGTGAAGCAATGGGCGAAAGCGGATATTCATCTGTTGGTGCAGTTGTAGGTGCTACATATCCTGAACAGCTTGGCGAATTGCGAAAAGCTTTGCCGCATACATTTTTCCTCGTACCGGGATATGGTGCTCAGGGCGGCGGCGCAAAGGATGTTGCTCCGGCGTTTGACGAAAACGGAAACGGCGCTGTCATAAACTCGTCAAGAGGAATCATGTGTGCGTGGAAAAAAGAAAACTGTGACCCGAAAGATTATGCCGCCGCAGCTCGCAGAGAGGCTATACGCATGAGAGACGAGATTATATCATATATCGGCGAAATAAAATAACAGAGTACGCAAGGACAAAAATGCTTTAACGGAGGAATTATTTTGAAAACAGCCATACTAACAGATACAAACAGCGGCATTTTGCAGAAAGAAGCCGATGAACTCGGGATTTTTCTTCTGCATATGACCTTCACGGTGAATGATGTTGATTATAAAGAAGAAATTGATATTCAGTGGGACAAGTTTTATAATATGCTTTCTGACCCGCATACTACTGTGTCAACTACTCAGCCATCGCCGGGTGAACTTACTGAGATATGGGACAGCATATTGAAAGATTATGACGAACTTGTATATATACCGATGTCGTCAGGTCTGAGCAGCTCATATCAGACAGCTAAAATTCTTGCGGAGTCCGATTATTCCGGCAAAGTTTATGTTGTTGACAACAAGAGAATTTCTGTTACTCAGTATCAGTCAGTCGTAGATGCAAAAGCTATGGCGGACAGCGGCAAAACAGCGTCGGAAATTCGTGATATACTCGAAAGAGATGCCGCAGATTCAAGCATTTACATAATGGTGAACAAGCTGAACTATCTCAAGCGCAGCGGACGTGTAACAGCTGCCGGTGCACTTATAGCAAATGTTATGAACCTGAAACCCGTATTGCAGATAAACGGAGCAAAACTTGACGCATATTCAAAATGCCGTGGAACAAAAGCTGCAAAACAGGCTATGATACAGGCAATGAAGAAAGATTTCGAGGGACGTTTCAAATCTATAGTTGATGCAGGAGAAATGACACTTCATGTTTCATTCTGCGATATGACTGTGTTCGAGATAGAGAGCTGGAAAAGTGAGATACGTGAAGCATTTCCGGACTTTAAAATCCATTCTGACCCACTTTCACTTAGTATAGGCTGTCACATAGGACCGGGCGCTCTTGCAATAGCCTGTGCAAAACGCTCGCACTGAGCAATTAGCAATTAGCAATTAGCAATGTGCAATTGATTTGCAGACAGAAAAAAATTACTGTCGGTGCCTTAATGACCGGTGCCGACAGTTTTTTGTTATCTATGAAAGTTCTGCAACTGCAACGTAAACATCAGATATTCTGTACCACGTTGGGAAATTTACTGTTCCGGTTGCCGGAAGATTGAATATTTGCTGAAATGTTTTTACAGACTGTGCGGTTTTTGGTCCGTATATTCCGTCAACTGCAAGTTTCGGTATCAGCGGAAACTTTCCGGATATAACATTAAGCTGATTTTGTATTGTGCGGACATTGCTTCCACGTGCTCCGACTGATAATACTCCGGGAAAAGATATAGGAATACCTTCGACTTGTTCGGCTTCACGTATAATAATATCCCTTCCGTAATAAAATTTCAAAATTCTACTTGCGGTATAACCATTATCGGCAAGTTCTTTTGAACCCCACTGGCTTAACCAACCGTTTCTTTTTACACGTACACCATCACAATATTGTGTGAAAAGAGGCTGCACCATGTTCGGACGTGTTATATAAAGAGTGAAAACTTCGTCAACCACATCTGAAACTTCTGAAAAAATGTTTCTTCCGTATGTGAAAGCCTGATCGAATGCTGTAGAATTCGTGATTGTGAAGTCGTACCCCTTGCCACGATACCATTCTGTGTATACACGGTTCATCGTGAAAGAGAGAATTGCCAGCACATTTGCCTTTATTGCCTCTCTTGGCCATGTTGCATAAATTTCGGAACAGGCAACATTCTTTATATAATCCTTGAACGGTATAGTGTAATCCGGTGCGGAACTGTCAGAGGGAACTCCGGCGTGTACTGTTATCAGAGCCGGAACAACAGGACGTGGAAGTACAACTGTTCCGCCGGCATCGGGCAGACGCTTTGTTTCGGATTCCGGTATTTTTTCAGGGAAATCTCCCATTATTGCCGGATTTGGAATGTCTATGTTATTGCTTTGACCCGGAAAGAAAATGTTTTGCAGAGCAGTGGTGTTTTCGTATATCTGTACGCCCTCTATTGTGGTTATATCGTTACCGTCCTGAGCCGTAATGTCATATGAACCGAAAGGCAGAGGAGGAGAAACAGTTTCCTGCATTATTTCGTTATTCACAGGAACGAATGGGGGAGGGTTCTGTGTACTCTCATCCGATGGTGCAGGAAGTATGAGCGGCAGAAGTTTACCTTCGGCATCTGTTGAACTGTCGGAAAGCACCTCACCGCTTTCACGGCTGCTTACACGGATACGTACATTTTTTGCCGGAGCGCCTACAGAATTGCGGAATGTTCTGACGATAAGCGTACCTATTGACATAGTATCACCCTTTCAAAAAATCGGAAGTACTTATTGTATGTCACTCCCGATATATCAGATGTTGCGGAGATAGTTGAAAGTTCCGTAGAGATTTAATTTTCCGTAACCCCATTTGTTATCAGGGTAGGTGATATTAGGTTCTCTTGATGCGCCGCCGATAAGCAGGCTGCGTATTATTTCGCCGTTCATTGAGGGCATATTTCCCTTGATTATGCCCCATTCCATCAGAAGTGCGGCAGCTCCGGCAGTTACGGCAGCCGAAACACTTGTTCCTGTCATAGTGCCGTAACCTTCGGGATATATTCCGCCGACACGTACTCCGGGGGCAACCAAATCGGGTGAAAATACTGAAAGACGTGTAGGACCCCATGACGATGATACAAGCAGGCTGCCGTCATAGCTGTTATATGCGCCGCAGGTTATTGTCCTGTCTGAAACCGCAGGGTAAACTATCGTATATTCGGGCACAGGACGCAGAAATTCTACAGACGAGTCAACCTGTCCGCTGATAGGAAGCCATGCCCAGTAACTGCCATCTATTACAGAATCACCATACAGTGTTATTTCCCATATACCTTCTGTTGCTTTGTCAAGCCCGACCCAGATTGTATCATTGATGTCTCGTGAATATCTCAGTGTTATGACGGTATTTTCCAGAATCAGATATTCTGTATATTGTTCGCCGGCACGGAAAGGTCTTCGTGCGAGTATTTCACCTGTTGGAGATGTTATGCTGACAGAAATTTTGTCAAAAGACGGATTGAAAATTATCGTGCCGAAAGAAACTCCCTGACGACCAACTTTTATATTTATCTTTTCAATGCCGCCGTCAGGGACTTTTCCTTGTGTGTGATGACGGGCATTTGCTTCGTTTCCTGCCGCTGTCACAAAAGCTATTCCGGCACGGCGTGAAACAAAGGAAATATAATCCTCGAAAACGGTATTTCCGTCATGTGCAGATGTATTTGACCCCATGCCTATCATGATTACAACAGGCTTGCCCAATGATATTGCTTTATCAAGAATGAATTTTATGCCAAGAAGAAAGTCTGTGCTTTCGTACAATGTGGGATTATCCGGCGGAAGAAGATATTCACGGATATAAAAATCTCTTGCACGACGTAGTTTTACACATATAAGGTCGGCAGACGGTGCAGCACCGATATATGAATCTTTAGTGCCTGATGCCGCAACAGATGCCATAAATGTTCCGTGACCGTCTTCGTCAACGGACGGTATTACCGAAAGAGGATTATTTGTCATAAGTGCGGTATCTATATCGGATTTACTGTATGATGCTCCGAAATAGATACCGTTTTCACGATTGCCGTCAATTGTCTGGTCCCACAATGACAGAATTCTTGAAGAACCGTCCTCAAAACGGAAAGCGTCAAGAGTGTAGTCTATGCCCGTGTCTACAAGACCGATAATAACTCCTGAACCGCTCAGGTCAAGAAACGGCTGTCCGAGTACTCTTGTTATTCCGGCATTGTCATTGCTTGTGCTGTCTACAGGTGAAAGTATCTTCGGGGCAAACAGGAGAAAGTCTCCGCCAAGTTCGGTATATATCTGAGAAATGTATTTTTCATTAGTGTATGCCACAACATAATCATTCGCAAGTTTTGTGCCTATATGAATAAATGGACGCTGTGCTGCATAATTCATGAAACTGTCCGATGCCGGCGCTTGAAAGTCTACTGTCGTCGGCAGTTTTACAAATTCCTCAAGAGAAAGTTTATCCTCGTCCAAAAAGACCCCCCCGTTGATTATAAGCTTTTCAGTTGTTCGTAAGAATAAAGCATAAAGCCGTCTGCACCTTTTTCACGCCCAGTTTCCATTTCGTCGTCAATCATATTCTCATTGTCCAGCCATGTTCCGCTGTCTGCATCTGTTCCGACTTTGTAAAGTGCAAGACCAAAGTATAATTTTACATCGGGGCAGGTTGTCATTTTCCGCCATTTATCAGCAAGTTCTCCATAAGGTGCTGTCGGGTGGTCAATACTTACATACAGCTGAGGACATATATAATCGGCATAGCCTTTATGGCTGCACCATTTGAAAACATCTGCGCCGGCTTTCAGGTCATTATCCGTATTGCATTGCGGTGATATTCCGAATACACAGCCTTTTCTTTCATGTACTGCATCATACAGTCCGCATACAAGCATATTGATGTTTTCACAGCGCCATTCTTTTTTGGAAAGACATACCTCGCCGGCATTTTTGCAGTAATCTTCATATTCCTTTTCGTCATAGCTGTCTCCGTCTGGGTAAAAGTAATCGTCTATTTGCAACCCATCTACTTCATATCTGCCGATGATTTCTTTCGCTCCATCAATAATACGTTTCCTGACCTCAGGATATGCCGGATTAAGATAAATGCATCCGTCAGCAGCAAATGTATAGCTGCTTTTGTTGCTGTCTTTCCACAGCATATAAGGATTGTTTTCCGCAAGTGTTTCGGGTACGGTTTTGAGTGATACCCTAAGCGGATTTATCCATGCATGAAATTTCAGTCCTTGTTCACGTGCTGTCTTAACGGCTATTTCAAGAGGGTCATAAGTTATTTCAGCACCTTGTTTTCCTGTAATAATATGCGATGTCGGGAAAATGTCCGATTTGTATATCGAATCACAAAATGGGCGTACATGAAAGACTACTGTGTCAGCACCGCTCTCTCTGATGTTTTTCATTATTTCCGTTACTCTGTTTTTCCAAGCGTTTTCACTGCGGTCAGTATCACTCATGTCAAGTGACAGATATGATACCCATACGCCAAGCGTTTCATCATCTTTTTCGGACGATTTTGTGTACTTGATTTCCTTTTGTTCTGTTGCGTGGCTTTCCTGAGGTATGGAAATTTCTTCTTTTCCGGAAAATTCTGCTCTCGAAAAAAAACCTACACTTCCGCATAATATGCCTATCGCTATAAGCAGCGGCAAATAACGGAAAAAATCCCTTTTCACAGTATCACAACCTTGATTTTATTGCTCCGAAAAGCTATAATAATATAAGAAATATATGGGGGATAGTGAGATGGAACTGTTATATTATATTGCGGCCGCATGGCTGATTATTACTAACATCATAGCAATTGTTCTGACCATACATGGTGACATACTCCCACCGCCTACGCTAACGCTTAGAGGCGGGGGCTTCTCGCTCAAGTATGGTAACCCATACAGTATCAACGAGCTA
>CACXGC010000150.1 GCA_902767155.1 uncultured Ruminococcus sp.
ACGATACAGGAATCAAAGCCTTTATCATTGACAGGAGATTCGTTCCCGAAAATAATAATACGCAAGGATATAAGAAAAAAATGGTATAATGATAAAGGGATACTCAATATCGGACTTACGGAGTTTTTATTGGATATTAATAGTATATAAAAACGAGTTGTTTTACGGCGACCAAAAGGTGAAATTAATCGTTCCAAAAACCAGGCAAAAGGTGTAATTAAAAGCCTCAAAACAATGCCAAAAGGTGCAATTAAATATAATCATCCCCCGTAGCCCAACAACTTACGGGGGATACAGCTTTCCGTTATCTTACATCAATATAAATTGTTCTATTTTTGTCCGATTCCTGTGACGGACATTTTGCTACAATTAATTTTTTTTTACAAAAAATACGATATTTTATACAAAAAATATTGACAAAAGCACGAACAATTAGTTATAATCTCGTTAGGAACTATGTAAATCTTGGAAGAAATATCTGTTGATTTTTTCTGATGAATAACATATAATTCCTGAATTTAATAACGATTAGGAGGACTACTATGAAAAAAAACTACGCATTGACAGCAGCCCAAAATATGCACTACCAATGGATAAAAGAGTACAAGACTCAACAGGTTTCGGGACTCAGCATAGTTGCAGCTTTTCAGACAGACATTGATATTCCACTGCTTAAGAGAAGTATAGACCTCGAACAGGAAAGATATTCATGCCTCAGACTGCGTTTCACCAAGCCTGACGAAAACGGAAATATAGAACAGTATATCGCCGACTGGAAGCCACAGGAGTATGAAGAATTCGATTTTACTGATAAGACAATGGCAGAAGCAAATGACATCATGCAGCATTGGGCTTATGAAACATTTGACGGCGACGACATACCGATGTGCGAATTCCGTATAGTAAAACTTCCCGATAACTATACAGGCTTCTTCGTTCATATGGACCACAGACTTAATGACTCTGTTGGTGTTGCAGTAATGGCTACAGATATTATGAACCTGTATAAACATCTCAAGTTTGGTGAAGAATATCCTGCTCCGCTTGCTGATTTTGAAAAAGTGCTTGTTTCCGACCTCGAAAAAGCATCAAATGAAAAACGTCTCGCAAAAGCAAAACGTTTCTGGGATGAAGAACTTGATACATACGGCGAACCGCTTTATTCCGATATTCAGGGTCCTTCTGTACTTGAGGAAGCTCGCAAAAAGCACAATAATCCAAACCTGAGATCTGTTGATATTGAGAGAAAAGAACTTTTCGTTGCAGTAAAGGATTACCAGCTTGAAGTTGACAGTATGCAGCGTGCAATCAATTTCTGTCTGAACAACCAGATTTCTCCTACAAACCTTCTTCTTCTCGTAATCAGAACTTATCTTTCAAAGATGAATGACGGTCAGGAAGATATTACAATCGAAAACTTTATATCCAGACGTTCTACACATGATGAGCTTACATCAGGCGGCAGCAGAACAATCTGTTTCCCGTGCAGAACCGTAATTTCCGGAGATACTACTTTCATTGACGCAGCAAGAATTATACAGAATCACCAAAACCGCATCTATATGTACAGCGGCTATGATCCGGAATTGATAAGGGCTGAAATGAAGAAACGCTACAACACTCCCGATGATACTACATATGTAAGCGTTTATCTCACATACCAGCCCCCGATGAATACAAAGGATCTTAACCCGAACGCTGAAAAGATGCCTATATATGTCAAATGGTTCGCAAACGGTGCAGCAACAAAGAAAATGTATCTTACAGTTTCTCATCTGCCTGACAGAAAACTCAACTTCTCTTATCACTATCAGACAGTACAGCTTACAGAAAATGATGCTGAACGTATGTATTATTACATGATGCGTATATTGTTCAGAGGCATTGAAGACCCGGGAAGAACACTCTCAGAAATAATTGACATGGTATAATTAAAAATCATAAAATACCGGAAGGAGCTTTATTATGGAAATCGAAAAAAAATTCAAAGAAGTTGCAGAACGCTATTGTTCAGTAAAAGCCGACGAAATCACAAATGATATGAAACTTCGTGATGATCTCGGACTCAGTTCTCTTGACCTTATGACACTTTTGGGTGATCTCGAAGACGAATTTGATATTGAGTTTGAATTCAGTGAGGACGACAACAAACTTGCAGGCATAGTAACTGTAGAAGATGCTATCAATCTGTTCAAGGAGTATGCTGACGCTGAATAAGTGAGGTATGATATGAGTAAAACTATCTATACAATGTGGAAAAGATGCGAAGAACAGTATTCTGATCTTCCCGCAGTACGCTGGCTTGTAAAAAAGGATGTACAGGAACGCAGCTATGGCGAGCTTGCTGCTGCCGTTACTGCAATCAAAAAGGGTTTTGCTGCCCAGTCTTTTGCTCACAAGCATATTGCGCTTATCGGTACAGCTTCTGCTGAGTGGATAGAGGCATATATGGCTGTTGTTACAAGTAATAATGCAGCTGTTCCTATGGATTCCGGCCTTCCTGCCGAAGATATTATAGATCTTGTTTACCGTTCCGATTCCGAAGGCGTTTTCCTTGATGAAAAATTTGCCTCTCTTGCCGAAAAGATCAAGGCAAATTGCCCGTTGGTAAGAAAAATCTGGATGCTTTCCGGTGATTCTGTCGAAGGTACTGAGACTGTAGCCAACCTTATTAATGCCGGCGAAGGTTATGACGAGCCTGAACAGCCTGAAGAAGACGACGTATCCATGATCGTCTATACTTCCGGAACTACAGGAAAAAGCAAGGGCGTTATGCTCACTCAGTGCAATCTTTATTCAAATATTGAGGCTGTTCTTTATGAAGAAGGTCCCGGACTTGTATTCCTCAGCGTTCTCCCCGTTCATCATGCATTCTGTCTTACAATGGACTGGCTGAACGGTTTCTGGATGGGCTCTGTTTTATGTATAAACGATAATCTTAGGCATATGATAAGAAATATAGGCATTTACAATCCTGATGTTATGCTCATGGTTCCGCTTATGCTTGAAACCATCTATAAACGCCTGAAATCCTTTGGAAATGATGTTCCTCCCGAAGCACTTGCACAAAAAGTCTTCGGTCCGAAACTTAAACGTATTTTTACGGGCGGTGCTCACCTTGATCCGTATTATATCGAAGAATTTGAAAAGTACGGCATAAAAGTTTATGAGGGTTACGGAATGTCAGAATGTTCTCCTGTTATTACCAACAACAGAGAGGGTGCTTGTAAACCCGGCTCAATCGGAAGAGCTCTTTCAAATGCCGAAATCAAATTTGAGAACGGCGAAATACTTGTACGTGGCACAAGCGTTATGAAAGGCTACTACAATATGGAAAAAGAAACTGAAGAAACTTTGAAAGACGGCTGGCTTCATACAGGTGATAAAGGATATATCGACGAAGATGGCTTTATCTTCATAAACGGCAGAGTCAAAAACCTTATCATTCTTTCCAACGGAGAAAATATTTCCCCTGAGGAAATCGAAGGCAAACTTGCTCTCAACGACCTTATTGATGAGATAATCGTAACCGGCGAGGATAATCTGCTTACAGCACGTATATACCCTGAGCAGGAACTTGTAAAGAATATGAGCGAGGATGAAATTGCTGCTGCTCTGCAAAAAATCCTTGACGGATACAACAAGTCACAGCCAACTTATAAACAGCTTTCGAGACTTGTTGTCAGAAAGAATCCTTTCTTCAAAAATGCCTCAAGAAAAATAATTCGTACCGAAGTATTGAGAGATGAACCTATTTGAATAATATAGCAAACCTTTTAGAAACAAAATATACCCATATTTCCGGCACTGACGAACTGCCGATTTGTGTTCTGCGCATAGAACCCGAAGACCCCAAAGATATAAAAGGAATAGTTCAGATGGTGCACGGAAAAAATGAGCATAAAGGACGCTATACCTCATTTATGCGTTTTCTTGCGGCTCATGGTTACCTTACAATCGTAAATGACCATCGTGGACACGGTGAAAGTGTTCTCGACCCTGATGATCTCGGTTATTTCTATGACGGCGGTTCAGAAGCACTTGTAGAAGATCTGCACGAAATCACCGTTGACGTTAAGGAATACGCTGCAAAAAAATGCGGCAGAACTGATCTGCCTTTTACCCTTTTGGGTCACAGTATGGGATCGCTTGCGGCACGCTGCTATATCCGTAAGTATGATGCGGACATTGATAAATTGTGCCTTACAGGGTCCCCGTCCAGATCAAGTATGATAAAGCAAGGGATTAGAATCGTCAAGCGTCTCAAGTTCATAGAAGGCAAAAAAGCCCGCTCAAAATTGGCCAAAAAGCTGATAATGGGTACTTCCTATGAGCGGAAATTCAGAAAAGAAGGGCTGCACAATGCCTGGACTAATTCTGAAAGAGAAGCTGTTATCGAGCATAATAATGATCCTCTGTGCAGCTTTAACTTTACCCTCAATGGATATGAGGAAATGCTGAAAATGGCTATGCTTGCCTATACAGAAGGATATACGCCGCAAAATCCGTCTTTGCCAATACGATTCTTTTCAGGCGAGGACGACCCGTGTGCCCTGTCCCATCAAAAACTGCTTGAAGCCTTCAAACTGCTGGAAAGAATCGGCTATACTGATATTCGCTGCAAGCTTTACAAGGGTATGCGCCATGATGTTCTTCACGAAAAGCAGAAAATGATGGTCTATGATGATATCCTGAACTTTATCGAATCCGAAACCAAACCTATCGAAAAACAGTCTAAGGACACAGAGTAAACAGAAAAAACACCAGAACCCGCAATTATCAGCAAGCGACAGATGATTTGCGTTTGTATTAAATGCAGCTCGGCAGAAAAGATTCTCTATAAATCTCTTTCTGCTGAGCTGCTGTAATTATATTTCTTACCTTTATTTTACATTTATTATTTAAAAAGCCAACCACAACACACTCATTCTTGGTGCTTTGCGTCTGCTAATTACGCCATTTTCACACAAATATTTTTCTTTCTTAGCCTTTTCTCTGTAGATTCGTATTTGTTCTTCAACAGATTGACTCATTTAATATACCTCCATACAAATCGTTTTGTACTTAAGTATTATATCAAAATTCGTTTTTTATTTCAACACCAACCAATTTACGATTGTTCATGCCAAAGCGGAAAGTCTGCTTTGACTGTCCAGACTTGTAATAGGTATAAACTTAGACGCCGCTTATCTATGTCTGTGATTATTCCGTGTTAATATGATTTTAAAGTAATTTTGAAAAAATGGCAACCGCAATCCCACCGGCTTTAGACGGTGGGTTAAGGTTGCCAAAAGCGTAGCTTTTTGATATAATAATCTTAT
>CACXGC010000151.1 GCA_902767155.1 uncultured Ruminococcus sp.
ACAAAACCATTATCACATTCATAATTTATCTGCTCATAATCAAGCACCCAATTATAAATAAATCTCGCTGTTCCTGCACATTCAAAAAGTTTGGTTCTTTGCTTTTTGCTTGGGCACAACATGACTTTTATAGTTTTTATCACACTTTTCACCACCTCTTGATTTAGCATAATATCACAAAAACTACAAAAGTCAACATATTTTTATAACTTTTTATAAAATCGTTTTAACTGTTCAAAACCTCTATTCTACATCATTATAACAAAATAAATCATAATTTTCAATACACATTTACGAAATTTTGTAGTGAATTTTTCCGCAAGTTATAAGCAAATTATATTCATTTTCAGCGTAAAAAGGGGCTGTCGCAAAAGAAAAAGATCTTAGTGCGACAGTCCATTTTTGTCTTATTCGGCAACGTGAACTTTGCAGATTCTTTCCACACCACTGCCGCTTATTTTTATTTCGGTATCTCCTGCTGCGATAGCACGATAAGTCATATCCAGAGTATTTCTGTTGATTTTTTCAACGGTTACTATACTTTCGTCAGATATGTCATATTCGATAATGCTGAGGTCCTCTATATTTTTGGTTTTTATTGAGAGCACGAAAGTTTCATTCTTTTTGAGGGAAACACTTTCAGGAGAAATAACTATATCGGGAGCATTATCAATTTTGGAAGATTCTTCGGCTATTTCGGAACTTTCAGTTTTTTCGGAAGTTTCCGAAAGTTCGGAGGATGATGTGCTGCCGTTTCCTACTTCGATAGTACAAGTTTGTACAAGATCGCCGTATTTTATTATAACGTCAGTTTTTCCCGCAGAAAGTCCACGGAATGTCATCGCAAGCGTTTCTTTGTCAATATGGGTTACATCGGCTACTTCTTTGTTTGTGATATCATAATCGAGTGCGTTGAAATCGCTGACGTTTGTCAGGTCAATTTCAAGTACGAATTCTTCACCGACACCGATTGATACATTATTCTTTGAAAGTGAGAAGGATGGATTACTGCTTTCCTCTGCGGAACTTTCAGCCGAACTTTCGTCTGATGTTTCTTCGTCGGGATTGTCAACAGCAAGTATTACAACCATATCACTGCCTTTTTTAGCGTACAATCCGGCTTTCGGACCTTGTGCAGCTATTATTCCTTCGGTGTTTGGATGTTCCTCATCAGCATATATTATGAGATTGAATCCGGCATCTGTAACGATCTTATCGGCATCTTTGACATCCATTCCGACAATATCGGGTATTTCTGATATGTCTGATAATGATGTACCGGAATTTACTGTCAGAATAACTTCTGCGCCTTTTCGTACATCGCTGTTAGCGGCAATGCTTTGTTTAAGTATTTCGTCTTTGGGTTTATCAGCATTTGATTCAAATGTGTAACTTACGGCAAGACCTGAGTCTTTAAGAATTTTAGCGGCTTCTTCTTTTGTTTTTCCGACCGTATCCGGCATTTTAAGCAGGGGCTTTCCTGTGCTTACGGTAAGTTTTAAAGTATCGCCGATTTTTCCGGGATCGCCGGGAGAAGGTGTCTGGTTGAATATTAAACCTTCGGCAACTGTTTCATTTTCTTCATAAGTGATATCGGATTTGAAACCGTAATAAGAGAGCAATTTTTGTGCACGTTCCTGATCGAGGTAAACTACATCGGGAACGATAACATTTTCGTTAGCAGTTGTGACAACAATTTTTATAGGTTCGTTCGACGGCTGAGTAGAACCTGCCGGTACAGACTGCCGTACAATAGTTCCTTCGGGTTTTGTATCGTCATATCTTCGTTCAACGACTTCGACAGGTGCGCTCGGCTGAGCGGATGAACTTGAATTTTCCTGAATAACTTCGCTGTAAGGTTTGTCAACGAGGTCTTTGACAGTTGTTTCTTTAATAACAGGCTGCTGACCGTTTTTTTCTTCTTCGGTGGGTTCCGGTCCTTTTGATACTACTATATCTGCTCTGTCACCGGCTTTGACCTTGCTGTACGGCGAAAGACTCTGAGATACAACACAGCCGCTGCTGATTGTAGCGTTGTATTCTTCGGTTATGGAATAGTTTATTCCTATGTTTTCGAGAACCTCTGTACAGCTGTGTAAATCTATTCCGAGAAAGTTCGGCATTGTAAATTCGCCGCTCTGAGTACTGAGCGTAACGCCGATTATTGTGTTTTCGCTGACTATAGAGCCTTTGGCTGTATTCTGAGTGAGGACTGTATCAGCGTCTTTGCTGTCCTCGACAGTTTTTCCCTCTACCTCAATAAGAAGATTTCGCTGCTGCAATTCATCGGATGCTTCTTTAAAGCTGCGGTTTACAATACTGGGAACAACTGTTTGACCTTCGATCATAGTATTATTATCGTCTGCGTCTTGTTTATTGTTAAGAACTATGGGAAGTATTATAGCAGCCGCAATTCCGGCAACAGCTACAGCAGGAATTGCTATTTTTGCCCAAAGCGGGAACTTACTTTTTCTTTTTGTTTTGATATTCACATCTTTTCCGCTTGTAAGCTCCTTTATGAAAGTTTCGATATCGGAAGTACGTTCTGACGGTCGTATTGCAATAGCATTGATAAGAGCTTTTTCCTTGTATTTATCAGACTTTGGAATACATGAAGGAGGGATTTTCAGAATATCCTTGTTTTTGTTTTTGTAAGTATCATATCTTGCTTTTGGATTTGTTATATTTACGCCTATCATTTCACACATTATTATTGCAGCGGAATAAACATCATTTTCCGGTGAAAGATCAACTGTTTCAGATGCATTTATTTTTTCTATAGGGAAATACTTGTCTTTTTGCCCGTTATTCATTTCAAAATTGCTGTCGGATACATTATAAAGCATATTTCCGATATAGTTTACGAAAACCAGTTTATTTTCATCTGTGAGTATAAAATTATCCGGTGAAAAACCTCCGGCAATAAACCCGTTTTCGTGGAGTTTATCAATAGATTTCAGAATAGGGAGGAATAAGCGTTCCACAGTTTTTATATCCGTGGATTTGTGCCGTTCAATATAGTCTGTTAAAGTTCTTCCTTCCTTGTATTCGGTAATAATGTAGGCGGTTTTGTTTTCCTCAAAACATTCATGTACGACCGAAATATTATCCGGAAGATGTGTTTCAGCTAAAAGACGTGCTTTTTTGAGTAAAACAGACAGGTATTTACGGAAAGCATTTGCTTTTACAATCGTAAGTTCTATATTTCCGGGATCTCTTACGGCGTATCTTGTGGGCAGATATTCGTTTATGACAACTTTTTTATTTGTGAGTGCGTCCCAGCCGATATATTGCACCATCCAGCTGTCTATCGAAATATGTGTACCGACAACATATCGTTCAGCAAGAACTTGTCCTTCAATACATCTGCTGTCTTTCGGAAGTGTACCTTCTTCAAACCCGCAAATGGGACAAATATTAAGATTGTCCTCGTATTGTGACATACATTTCATACAAAATTTCATGATAATATCCTCATTTGATACAAAACGGCAAATCATATTTTGATAATTTGCCGCTTCACTATTATATTCGTACAATTGGCGGTTCTGCTATCCCTTGGCAACAGCAGATGTAAAATACCTCTGAGTGAATGCAACAGAACCGAAAGGACCATAATCCGGATATTCTTTCATATACAAAGCATACGAAATATCTCTGCCTTCAATCATCCATAGATAATCTTCTTTTTCTGCATAAGTAGGCTTTCCGAGTCGTCCTTTAGCATAAGCAGCAACATTTTCGTCAAATTCGATGAAAGATTCGTATTCTACAATTACCAGTTTTCTTTTAAGAAAGTACAGGTCTATACTTTCTATAGATTCCGAAGTATTTTTCGGCGAATCTAACGGAATGTAAATTACATCATATGTTTCATCGTCCAGCTTTTGATCTTTTTTATAATACAACGTGCCTTCGAACAACTTTGCCACAAAATCTATATCTTTGTCGAAAAGCGAGTAATCCATTGTAAGCATACCGTTTTCAAAGACAAAGTAGTTTTTCAGGTTCGGATATTTGATCTCTGACAAATTAATTTTATTGGGATTAGATGCCTCACTTGGTTCGGAACTTGATTCAGCACTTGATTCAGCACTCGATTCAGCACTCGATTCAGCACTCGATTCAACACTCGATTCAGCACTCGATTCAACACTCGATTCAGCACTTGATTCAGTACTTGATTCAGTACTCGATTCAGTACTCGATTCAGCACTTGATTCAGCACTTGATTCAGTACTTGATTCAGCACTTGATTCAGTACTCGATTCGGAAACAGACTCCACTACAGGTTCAGAGTTTGTAACAGGCACAGATGGTTTTCCCATTGAAATTACAACTGCTGCCACGATACCTATAACAACAACCGCTGCGGCAATCGACCCAAAAAGAATGATATTTTTATTTGTCGATTTGTTTTTCTTTTCAGGAGGGTTGTTATTTTCAGTTTTCGGCTTATTTTCGCCGGAATTTTCCGGTTTATTGTTTTCCGGAGAGTTAGGTGCAGAAGCATCAGTTTGTTTAGGTTCAGCATTATTTTGAGCTTTTGGTGCAAAGTCTTCTTTTGTATCTTCATCGTATTGAGACTCAGAAAACTGTTCTGTAAAACGTATTGGCTCGGTACTATCTTTTTTATTATCCGGTTCAGGGTCAGTTTGAATGTTATTTATAATAAGAGGTGTATTTCCCTGAACAGGAGATTCATTTTTCTGATTGCCGCTATTATCAGATTCAAAACTGTTATTGATTATTACAGTATTATCACCGTTATGGATTATTATAGTGCTATTACCATCATCGGTTTTTGTGTTAGGAATATTCTGAGTACGGTTCAGAAAAGTTTTCTCAGAAACTATGTTTATTCCGGGAACTTTGGATAACTCTTCAATAAGCTCGTCAATATTCTGTATTCTGTCAGCCGGTTTGACCGCAAGACCCTTTCTCAAAACTTCATCGAAAGCGGGTTCTGTATCTAATCCAAGTTCGGATGGCATTTTCAGCGAATCTTCATCTACACGGTCCGGAGCATCAAGCGGAACTTCTCCGGTAACACATCTGTACATAGTGGCACAAATTGCGTAAATATCTGTCCACGAACCCTGAGCGCCATGTCTTCGATACTGTTCAAAGGGTGCATAGCCATGTTTTAAGACAACTGAAAGACTTTTTTCATCGACAGCTTCTCTTGCTGCTCCGAAATCAAGAAGTTTGACAGTTTCGCCAAGCAGCATAATGTTATCAGGGCTTATGTCACGGTGCATAAGTTTTTTTTCATGGACTTTTTTCAAAGCACGGAATATGGGAAAAAGCAGGCTTACTGTCTCATAAACAGATATTTTTTTGCCGCCGTCAAGATATTTTTTTAGCGAAACGCCATCAAGATATTCCATTACGATATATACAGTATTGTTTTCCTCAAAGAAATCTTTTACATTGACAATATTGGGCTCATTGCTGAATTTTGCAAGTATTCGTGCTTCTTTAAGGAAACTGTTCTTGCTGTTTTCAAAATTGTATTCCTGATTCCGAGAAGATGTATTTCCGAGAACTTGATTATTTACTGTATTATTACGGTTCACCATTCCGTTAGGGAAGAACTCTTTTATTGCTACACGACATTCCAGAGTGTTATCGAAACCTATGTATGTTATTCCAAAACCGCCCTGACCCAATATACCGCCGATGATATATCGGTCTTTTAAAAAACTTCCAAGTTTAAGGGCATGGGCGGGATGTTCATATTTAGCAGTGTTTTTTTTGCAGCGTGGACAAATATTATTATCCGTCAATTTCTGCATACAGTACGGACAATATTTCATAAAAATCATCCTCCAATGCTATTGCATATTACCATGAAAATTTTTCGCTGCAAAGCGGAACAAATACAAGATTCGTATCACCTAATCTGATTTTGTCATATGCATTGAGTTCCTTGTATGTCAGAAGCATTTCGCCGTTTACATACACATATGTTTTTCCGCCGGAACTTTGCAGGAAGAACTTTTTGTTCAGAGGATCATAGACAAAAATAGCCTGTACACCTCTTGAAACTCCTCTGTCATTATGCAGATCAATATCTACCGGCAGTTCCGGACTTGCACGTCCTATAGTACTTTTCGGGGAATTGATAGTGAATATTTTGCCTTTTGATGATGTATTTGTTACAACAAGCCATGCAAGTACAAAATCATCTTCAAGTTCGTCAAAAAGAACTATTGTTCCCGGTCCGTCATTGATGTCTGAGATATTTTTCTTCGCATCTTCCATAGTACCTGTGAATTTTGATTCATTTATCTGCTGTGTCAGTGATTCCGTTGCAGACTTTTGTTCGGAAGATTCGGGCGTAGGCTGTGGAGCCGGTGCAGGAGATTTTTCAGCGGTATTATTTGATGAAGGTTTTGGCATACCGCATTCAAAGCAGAAATTTCCTTTGTTTTCAGCGCCGCAATTGCACTTCCATATTGGGGAAGGTTCTTCCTTTTTTTCCTCTTTCTTTTCCGGCTGTGGTTTCGTAGCACCACATTCAGAGCAGAATTTACCTTTGTTTTCAGCGCCGCAAGTGCATTTCCATATCAGGGAAGATTCTTCTTTTTTTTCTTCTTTCTTTTCCGGCTGTGGTTTTGGAGAGCCGCATTCAGAGCAGAAACCGCCGCTGTTTACAGCACCGCAGTTGCATCTCCAGACAGTGCCGGAATTACTGCTTTTATTTGACATTTCAGTTTTTTCTTCGGGTAGTGTTTCGGGTTTGGTTTCAACCTTTTCTTCGGGTGCTGTTTCGGGTTTTGTTTCAACCTTTTCTTCGGGTGCTGTTTCGGGTTTTGTTTCAACCTTTTCTTCGGGTGCTGTTTCGGGCTTTGTTTCAGCTTTTTCTTCGGGTGCTGTTTCAGGTTTATGCACAGGTTTTGACTCAGGCTGGGGTGTAGGTATAGATTTTGCATCAGCTGCTGCCTGAGCGGCGCATTTAGCACACGGGCATTTGTCATATTTATCGCCGTCGTAATAATTCAAATTTGGACAACGTTTAAGTTTCATTTTTTTTCCTCCGTTTTATCAAAAGAATATCAGTGTAAAAGTTGTGTTGTCAAGCGAGCCGCCACATTCTTTTACTGCTGAGATCAGATCGTCGGCTATTTTGTCGGGATCATCTCCTGATACTATTATATCACATAATTTTCTTTCTGCCAATGGTTTATAAAGACCATCTGTTGTCAAAATGATAATATCACCGTTTTTTAGGAAAATAGGCTTAAGGCTTACATCAACTATGTCAATGCATCCCATACCGATAAAACTTGCCAGCAGTTCCGAATTTTTCAGTTCTTTATTATATGTTTTTTCATCAATAAGATTTTTTTTCAATCTCAGGTCAAGTATATAGCGATAGTTGTGATCTGTAGTTATCTGTTTCATCTGTCCGTTACGGATTATATACATTCTGCTGTCACCGACAGACAGCCAGTAAAGAAGGTTATTTTCGATATAGGCAACAACTGCTGTTGTACCACAGCGGTCTCCGTATGTCTTAAAAACTTCGTCATCAATATATTCCGCAGCTCTTGTGATGAACTGCGGAAAATTATCCGAAAATTCGTTTCTGAACTTTTCCGAAAACAATCTTACGGCCATACGGGATGATTCTCCGCCATTTGCACGACTGCCTATGCCATCGCAGACAATGGCAAAAATACCATTTTCAGTTGGAATACAATCTGCGCAATCCTCCTGAATATTACGTGTACCTATGAAAGAGCGTACTGCATATTTCATAATTCATCATCCCTTTATTTTTACGGCGATACCGGTAAAATTATCCATGTTTTTTCCGGAACTGTTTTCTTTTGCAAGTTTTGCCATATTTTTCAGCCATTTATGAATATTGCCGCTGCTTTGCAAAAGTGCTGACATTTCACTTTCAGTAACAGGTTCCCAAAAACCGTCTGAGCAAAGAAAAAATACATCTCCGCTTAAAAGCTGAAATTCGTTTCTGTCAAATTTTTGAGTTTCGTGATTATCTCCCAACGCACGCAAAAGCTTATTTCTGTCAGGATGAGAACGTATTTCGCTTTCGCTGATTTCTCCGGTTTTTACAAGCATTTGCGGAATACTGTGATCTTTTGTGCAAAACACAGGAATGTTGTCACGGAACTGATAAAGACGGGAATCTCCTACATGGATACTTATTCCCTTGTCTTTATCGATCACGAAAATGACGCAGGTAGTTTTCATTTTATCGCCGAGAGAAAGTTCTCTTTGTTTTTCATGTATGGCATTATGAGCCTTTTCAATGACATTTGAAAGGAATTCTTCCGTTGAACTGCATTTCAGGAAATATTCTTTTACAAAGCGTACAATGAATCTTGATGCTTCATCTCCCATGCCGTGACCGCCAAGACCGTCGCAAAGTATAAAGCAGCTACTGTCTTTTTTTGACACCATATCCGCAAAATCTTCATTAACAGGGCGGCTGCCTTTGTCGGTAAAATGTTCGTATTCAAATTTCATAAATATCACCAATTAGTCCGAATCGGGATTGCGGTTTGCATCTCCAAGTGTTTTATCGGTCTGTTCTATGACCGAACGGCAGTCAGAAATGACATTGCACATTGTTGACAGAATATCACCTATACCTGTAAGGTTTGTACGTACTTTGTTTGCATCCGAAATAAATGCGCTTGCGCCTTCTCCTACCCATTCCATTTTTCTGAGTATTTGGAGATATCTTGTTGTGATCGCAGCGTACTGTTTGATAAATTTGTCTTTTTTCTGGATACATTTGTCAAACACCCTTGTGTCTATGCATACATATTCGTTGCTTTTGGATTCAGCCATAATAAAATCCTCCTTACACTTTGATTATTTTTATTTTTTTGAGTTCATCAGATTCTATGTCGTAATAATAACCGTCGCCGAGTTCACAGCGGGCATATTCGGTTTTCAGTTCTTTTGCGTCCATTTCGCCGAATACCGAACGGCTGCCCCTGTCGGAAACAAATTCTGCAATGTTATCAAGCAAAAATGCAGCAGCAATACTGTTATTGAGTGAAGATTCAGTATCTCTGTCATTATTGCTGACCTTTCTGACATCGGAAAAAATGAACCAGTATTGTTTTTCTTCTGCTGTTGCTATCATTTTCGGGAAAGTGTACTTTAGAAGTGTTGCGCCGTTACTTTGGAAAAGCATTTTGCTTTGCATTACAAATACTGTTCCGGGGTTATCTTTTTCGACAAAATTTTTGTTGCCTGTTTTGGCAGCATAGCCGTTTTCATCGAGAAAATCGGAAAGTTCTTCCACAGATGTTACATATTTGCTGCACGATGATATTTCCGAATATATGTCGGCAAGCTGTCGTCTGCCGTCATCAAAGAAAACAAAGCGGAAATCAGGGTGCGATTTATGAATAGAACGTACAAGCAGTTGCAGAAGGTTTGTTTTCCCGAATTTTTTCTTTCCGTAAATGGCGAGGGAATGGATTTCTTTCAGATTTATGGATATTGGCATATGATCGTAATAATCGAGACCGACCACAGGATTTGAAGGGTCAGGCTGTTCCTCAACATTTTTAGAAACGAATTTGTCGAAGTTTGCGGCAGTAAGATCACCGTCAAATGCGGTAAGCTTATCTGTTTTCGTTTCGATCTGAGCCATATATTCACGCATCATAGGAAGGTCACGAAGTTCATCACGGAAGGGAAGAAAAAGCTGTAATTCACGTGGTTTCCCGTCTATGACAGAAACTCCTCTGCCGGGGTTTTTCATAGGTTCATCGACTTTCATGCCGAATATGTCGATATACTTGTCTGCCGAACCGTCAAGCGCAAAACGGCGGTCAAAATTGCCGAGAAAGCGTCCTACTCCGGCACTTGTATCCGAAGCGGTAAATACGAGGGTCAGACCCTTTGAAAGACCTTCACGGCACAGTTTCATAAGAACATCCTGATAGGATTCATAGCGTTCATCAGACAGGAAAGAATTCACGTTGTCGATGATAAGCATAATGTGTGCAGGTTTCTTCTCCTCATCGCTCAGAAAAACGTCAAGAAACTGTCTTGATGCAAGAAGTTTTGAATTTTTTTCGAGCTTGTTTTCGATTGCCTTGAACACACGGCGAACATCTTCTTCATTGGAATTGTCAAAACAGGCTGAAACAAGGCTCATATCCCTGTATTGACCGAGATTTCCGCCGAAGTCGAGAATATATATATCTCTTTCGATGTCGGTATCGAGATTTTCATGCAGACGCACGAGCAATGTTTTTATAAAAGTTGTTTTTCCGCTCATATGTCCGCCGAATACAATCATATTGTTGGATACTGCATCTACATAAAGTACAGGCTGTGTCTGATTGTCAAGGTCATCATATATACCCATTGCCAGATCGCTCATTCTTTCACCACCCTCATAATTTCAAAGCTTCCATCTTTTTCTTCGTATATCTTGCCGCTTTCGTATACGATTTTTCCCGGCAAAGGTTTTTCAAAGATGATGTGTACTTTGGGATATTTTGATTTATTCTGATTATAGTATGTTTTGATTTTGCCTACGATAACATTAAGCTGTGTTTCAAGTTTGCCCTGAGCTTCAAGTTCTTTTTTGCGTTTGATTGCATCGACATTATCTTTTTCGGAGCGATAGAATCTGGAGTAAGTGCCGTTTTTTGAAGCTTCTGTTATTTCGGTCGGGAATTCAAAGTTTTCTTCTGCTACTGCACCGGCATAACCGGACTGGAAATACTCAAATTTTGAACCTGTGCCGACAAGGAGATAAGCTCTGCCGTGACCGGGCATAGTAGGACTTGCGGCAAGATCATTTCCGATCATTTCTTTTGAAGCCTGTCTTGTAGCAACTTTAAGGCAAAGACGGGATTTTGAGTTTACACGGATATCATCTGTGATAGCGCCCTCGATATTCTGGGAAATGAGGATAATATGGAAACCGAGACTTCTGCCGACTCTGGCAATAGTTGTAATTTCGCCTATGAAGTCAACGTCATTGCTTTCGCTGGAGAATCTTTTCAGTTCGGTAAATTCGTCTACAACGAGTACAAGATGTGCAAGACAGTTATCTCTTGCCTGATCTCGTATAGCTTTTTCTTCAGCAGCAGAAAGAGGTTCTTTGTCCTCGCCTTTAAGACGGTTGTTTATTGTTTTTATATGGGAATCAATATTGCGGCAGGCTGAGATATATTGATTTATGCTGTCAACGTGCATTGAGTTGAAAAGAATCTTGCGTCTTTTTATTTCAGAACGCAGAGCATCAAGGAAACGTTTGAGCATATATTCTGCGCCAGTACCGTTTTCATCGCCGTCTACATCGGTTACAGAGCCTACAACATGGGGGAGAGTACCGATACGTTTTATAAATCCGCCGCCTTTCATATCGACGAGCATCATATTTACCTCATCCGGACGGAAGTACATACACAATCCGAGCAGATATGTTATGATAGTTTCGGATTTACCTGAACCGGTAGTTCCTGCTACGAGCATATGCGGACCGTCTGCATTTTCGTGAAGATCAAGATAGGTTAGACCGTTTTCTGTTTTGCCTATTGGAACGGAAAGTGTTTCGATAACATTTATTCGTTTTTCGGCATCCCAGAGCTTATGCATATCAATATTGTTTTTGGAAAGTCCGTACAGTTCAAAAAGACTGACAGCAGAAGGAACTTTGCCGTTCTGAGAAATTTTTGAATAGCAGAGGGAAGAAAGTATTTTTGAAGTGTTATAAACTTTCGCATTCCAGTCGGGAGCAACATTGAAATTGAAATTTGTTGCAAGCCTGTCATCTTCATGCGGAACAAGTTCGGCACTATGATCACCGGTGAAATTTATGACATGATCGCAGTAAGAGGGCAGGTGTTCTTTGTGTATCTTTGGGAATATGAAAGTTATTCCAAGCGGATTTTCATAAGGCTTTCCTTCTTCGGGCATCTGAGGAAGATACTGAGCGAACGCGTGTTCTTTCATGCCGTACTCATGATAGACGATAAATACGATGTGGGGAAAATGTATACCCTGATCGGAAGCTCTTTCGCCCATTATGCTGAGCATTGAACTGAAAACCATGCTTGCATTTGCGTCATCAAAGACAAACTGGGAGTGGTCGGGGAAAAGGTCTCTGAAATGAGGCATGAATTTAAAATTGCTGATTTGGTTTTCTATTTTGGTACGGTTGTCTGTAGGCTCGAACAGTACGATGAATTGCAGGTCATCCGGAGAATGGTAGAAGCACAGCTCGAATACAAGACGGTGAATAAGTCTTTCGGAAAACATGATATTAGGTGCTACAATACCGAGAGAACCGCAGTTTTTCAGTGAAAACATAAGCGGTGCGCGTTTCATGTACTGATATTTTTCCGCAATGAAATTCGGCAGGTTTGAAAGATAGTATGTTTCGTCTTCCTGATTGTCGTATTCTTCGTCATCGGAAAGATAGAGCGATACCTTGTCGAACTTACACTTAAAGCCTTCGGACGAGAATATGACATCTCTTTTGCTTCCCATTATCTCGAAAGTGTTTTTTATCATATCGGAAGTTCCGAGTCTGACGGTAAGATAGTCTTCATCCTGCTGGCATCTGCTGAAAATATTTCCGCTTACGCCGTAGACGCTTTTTTCGGGTTTGCTTTTATCGAAAAGGTCGTTTACATCGGGATAAATTTCATCAAGCTTAGCGGCATCCTGTTCTTGTCTTTCGAGGATACGGGATATTGTTTTGTTGATATATTCTTCGTATTCTGAACGCCATTTTTTCAAGTCGTCCTTATATTTCTTTTTCTGGCGTATGAAATTAATGACAGAGATAATTATCGTTACAAGGCTCATTGCTGAACTGACAAGTATCGTACCGAGTGCATTTGAACCGCTTGTCATTACTCTTGTCATGATAGTTATTCCTATCATTATGACTGTCGGCATAAGCAGGAAGAAAAGGTTCTGATCGGGTTTTTGCGGAGGGTCAGACGGTGGGATTATTTCAACCGGAGTATCGTCGAATTTACTGAGCTGTCTTGTGCTGATGTTGTAATCAGGGAATGAAAAGCCGTCAGTTTCGTTTGACGAGGGATTGAATGCCGGTATAATTGCGGATGTATTGATTTCGTATGAACGGTAAGATTCTGTCGGGTCAAATACGATTCGTGTCGAGGATATAAAGCCGATTGAGACAAGGGGCTTATCCATATCTTTTTCTGTTATAGCCGCACGTACACCATCTATTTTTTCACCGGCGAGTGCAGCATTGTATGAAGTGAGGGTTATTTTTTTGTAAAGACCGTCTGCTGTTTTTGAAGAAATGCACTGATTGAATATACTGCGGCATTTTGAATAAAAAGGGTCGTCCTCTTTTTTTATAAGACCGTATTTAATGCCGTCTATCAGTTGTTTTAGTGTAAGATCTCTCAGTACGATGAGTTCAAACACAAGATTTTCACGGTTTTCGCTTGTATCAATAAATTGGACGCCTATCAGAAGTTTATTACTTTCCATATTTTCACCCTTTCGGTTATTTTGTAAACAGACAGTAATTCTGCCAGATACAGATATGTAGTGACGAAAGAAAATATTTCGCCACTACATAATCTTCGTACAGCCGCTTGCAGAAACGGTTTACATCTCCGCTCTGAGAGATTCCACTATGTCTGTATAATACATTGAAAAATCAGGTTTTTCCGGAACATCAGGAAAATCAACATTGGTAGATTCTGATTCCGGAAGTGTCATTACCATCAAATTTCCTATGTCTGTTGACGGAACGGATATTTGAGCCTTGACATCTGTATTGTCAACCGAAATAGCCCGAACATCAAACGGTGACACATTGCTGACCGGAACAGTGATATCTTCAACTTCGATTTCTGACTGCTTTTTGAAAGATTCTGTATCAAAAAGTTCGGGAGCATTATCCGGAATACTGAGTTCCGGTTTTTCCACACTCTTCAGATTCGGAATTGTCGGAACATTATATTCTTTTACTTCGGATACACTCATAGAAACTTCGGGGGCTTTTACACTGTCTATCGAAAATACACCAGTGTCAATTGCCGGAACGTCAACACTCTTCGTATCAGTATCAAGAATGTAAGCAGCCGGTGTTTTGAATACAGATTTACCAATTTTTGTATCGGGAACTGCAATGGGTGACACATCGACAGTCTGTGCAGAAATTTCCGGTTCAAGAGAGAATTTTTCGGGAACTGCAAAAGAGTCCTTGCCGCTGACAGTCGGAGAGGTAAAAGAAGGAGACGCAAAATCCACTCCGGCAGACAGAGAACCGTCTTCTGAAAGTCCGAGTTCAGCGAAAACTGCACCGGAAAGTGCTTTTATTTCGATATCGTCCTTTTTGCCTTCGATTGAAATATCCGGTGTTTCGGGAACTTCAACAGAAATAGGGGTTATCTCCACTTTTGTTTCTTTAGGTTCATCGTGTGAAATATCGGTATTTTTGTCGGAGAAGTCAATTCCCTTGAGTCTTTTTTGATGAACCTCAAACTTGATATCTGCCTTCGGAACTTCCATATCAAGATATTCGGAAACGTCTTTTCTTTTTATTCTGCCGACTTCCCGATTGAAATTAAGAAGTACTTCGGACATTTCATATTCAAAAAGTTCTTTGGCACGTTCTGCGCTAAACTCCTGCAGTTCCTGATCGGACAATTCCTGTGATTGTTCGACCTGCTGTACGGGCATCTGTTGTTCTTTATTTTCCATTGTACTCACCCGCTTGTTTTCATTTTAATGCAGAACTTATGACAGCGAATTAGGAATATTATCTGCTATCTGCTGGTCTGCTGCTTCCATCTGGTCAGCGTTTGCCTTGAGAAGTTCGGAAAGGGAAGTAACCATATTGGGAACAGTTGTGCCCATATACTCATTTACAGCACCTGTAATAAATGCGGTAAGTTTATCTTTGCTTGCGCCTTCCCAGCCTGCTGTTGCGTCAGCAAATTCTGACTGGAACTTATCTGATGCGGCCTTATATCTTGTTGCAATGTCTGCAATCTTTGTAACTGCGGTTCTCATTTCGTCATACTTGAAAACTATATCTGCCATAATTCAGTACACTCCTATCTTAATATCAATATTGTTTATCAGCCCTGACCGGGGTTCTGATTAAGTTTTCCAAGACCAGGATCTACGGAATTAAGAAGCTGCTCCTGTATAGTATCGAGCATTCCGTTAATACCTGCGGTGATTGAGCCCTGAGCTTCTGTAAGGTTTGCAACAAGGGCAGGGGTTACTTTTGTGGTGAAGAACTCTTTATATCCGTCGGAAGCGTCGCCCATGAAACCGGACGATGTAAGGTTGTTGATAGTGGACTGCAATTCTGAATAGAGCTGCTGAGCCGTTGTAACGTAATTTGTAACGCTGCTTTTTGCATTAACAATGTCTGCGCTTTTAAGTATTGATGCCATAATTTTTTTCTCCTCTCAAATTTTGATAGAATAGACATTTATTCAGATTATCCGCAAAGATAACTGAAAAGACTTACTGATTCATAAAGTTTACGATTTCTCTGTATTCCTCGAATACAGGCTGGTACATATTTTTGGCAGTGTTGATATTTTCCGCAATGTGATCCATGACAGTTGCCTGCTGGTCAAGCGGAGTAAGAAGACCCGATGCACAGGAATTATAGAATTTTCTTCCTGCGGGAGTATCAAAACCGTTTTTCAGTTCTTCGAGCATTTCCTGAACTTCCTTGCGGAGGTTGCGGACATCATTTGCAAGTTCATTGAATTCGTTGGCTAACATTGCAAGATTCTGCTCATCTATAAGAACATCGCCTTCTTTGAGTCCTTCTTTTGACATAACTTCTGCCGTATTTAACGTACCAACTATTGTGCCCTTCACAGCTTCAATTTTTGACATAGAAACACCTCCGATCAGCCGGCAGTTTCACTTTCACGGCATTCTTTGATGTAGTCGTAAAGAGATGCTTTGTCTTCTTCACTCATAAGTTCGGCAAGTTCTTCTGCTTTTGCATATTTGCCGAGTTCTGCATACATTCTTGTACGGAATATCAGTGCATAAGCACTGTCCTCGTTAGCCTTGAGCATTTCGGAGCGGAAGAATGCGATTTCTTCGTTATACTTTCTTTCAGCATCTTTCTTGGTGAAGTCTTTGCCCTGTTTTGCGAGCTGCATCATAGCATAGGCTTCGGAGTATCTTCCGAAGAATGAGTAGTAAGTATTGTCTGGAGTATTTTTAACTATGCGGGCATATTTGAGAGTATTCTCGAAATCGTCCTTGAACGCATAGCAGGTGAGTAATGTATAATTTACTCTTGACTCAAATTCAAGTTTTGCTGCGTTTTCAGCTTCAAGGTCTTTTGCAAGTACGTCATCCATATCAACGCCCTTGAAATTGGGTAGTTTGTAGCCGTTTTCGTCCTCGCCGAAAACTCCGTCGGGATAACTTCTGACTTCTGCGCCGTTCTCATCAATATCAACGGGAACGCTGTCGCCCATATCTTCGCTTATTTCTCCGGAAGCAACTTTTGCATCCATAGCTTCCATATCTGCCGCCATCATTGCATCTATCTCAGCCGGATCAGCTGCTGATGTATCGACAGGTGTCGGAGGAGGAACTTCTGTATCAACAGAAGCGCTTTCAGTGAGCATTTGCATAAGCTCGATAGCCTCGTCAACCTTTTCCATTGAGATACAAAGTTCGCCGAGACTGAGAACAAGTTCGTTTTTGCTTTCCTGATCGCCGATATCGCTGACAACAAGTTCGTTCATCATGTCATAAGCTTTCTGATTGAAATCGCCGTTCTTGTCGAAATCAGAACCGGCAGCATTCAGATACAGATTTGCACGGCTTATGTTCACAGCATAACGGTCGTTTTCGTCTTTAACCGCATACTTTTCAGCATCGTCAAGAACGCTGAGAGCTTTTTCATAATTCTGATTTGCGGTCAGAAGGTTGAAGTATACTATGTAGCAGCGAAGTTCAGACGGTGCAAGGCTGAGCCATTTGAGAGTATACTTGAGTGCGTTGTCGTAATCTTCAAGCTGGATATAAATATTTACTCTTTCGGAGATGATATCCGTATCAAGAGCGACCTGACCGGTTTTGTCAGCGTCTTCATACTTCTGATAGTTTATCAGTGCCGACTGATAATCCTGCTTGATGCTGCACATAAGTGCCAACTGATAGTATATTCTTGCTTTGACATCATCGGAACATTCGAGCATTTCCGCAGCAACATAATTTTCCATTGCTTTCGGAATATCTCCGGCGAAGAAATAGGCATTTGCCATATTAAATACATTGTCGCCGTTTTTCGGGTCGGCATCCACTGCTTTCTGAAAATAAACGAATGCCTCATCGAATTTACTCATTGAAACAAGTGATGTACCGGCTTTTGAAAGACAATATTCATCATCTGGAGCTTCTTTGAGTGCTTTGTCATACCAGGAAACAGCATTTTCATAATTTCCGTTAGCAAACGCAATGTCTGCATTGGCAACCGCCTCCTTGTAAGCTTCAATATCCAATTTGTCCACCTCTTTGCATTAATTTTATATCAATAAGTGTTTTCCTTAACACTTACAGAAAACTGAGTTATAATCTTATTTTTGACAGGAATCCGAGTGTAGTGTTTGTAGTTCTCATAAGAGTAGATGCTGTTGTATGTGTTGCGCTGCCTGACAGAGAACCGAGTACACCGCTCAGAGTCGGGCTTGTCAGTTTGATCGGCATAATTGTTGTTTTCAGTGCACCACCACACGCAGAACCGATAACATTTCCAAGTGCACCGCTTACGCCCTGTATACCTTTTCCGATAAGAATCTGACCTCCGGCGATACTCTGGGATATCTGAGAAATACCTTGTGACAGGGATGAACCCATTTCCGATATTTTACTTCCGGCATAGTTAATTGCCGAATTTTTCAGGCTGTCTCCGATATTGTTAAGATAGTTTCCGGAAATATTCTTGAATTCACCTATAATCGAGCCTTTTATCTGGTCATAAGCACCGCTTGCGGCTGAGCCGATATTTTTAAGCTGGTTGTATGCGCCGCTTATATCCTTGTAAGCACCTGTAACTGCCTGACCGAAACTGCTGTCCTTGAAATTATTCACAACATTATCGGCATAGTTTACAACCTTATCGACTGCACCGCCGGTTATGTTATTCAAATCCTGACGTACAAAATCCCCGACAGAATTCATGGCGTTATTTTTGAGGTTGCCAATGAACGTGTTGCCGATACTCTTTGCAAATTCCGCCGGATTTTTCAGCTTAGTCAAATCGCTGAGCGACAAACTGCCGAATGTTTCCTTTGCCGAATTTGTTACAACATGGGTGAGAGTAGGCATCTTATTTTCGCAGAACTTGTATGCTTCCTTGAAGGAATTTGCAAGCTGCGAACCGCTAAGACCTCCGAAGGCTTTTCCAAGCAGGTCTTTGCCGTAATTCTTTATGTAACCGCCGGCAGCCGAAAGCGCACCGGAAGCGCCTTCTTTAAGAATACCCCAGCCCTCGGCTTTCATAAAGCCCTTGAGCGAACCGTTATCTATAAGATAGGATGCACCGTTTGCGAGCATTTTTCCGCCGGTTTCTATACCTATTTTTGTAAGATCGCCGAGAAGTTTTGAACCCGTAGCAGAGGTAACAGAACCTGCTGCAGCACCGGCAAAACCTGATACTGCACCGGTAATAGAGCCTATCATGAAGGAATTTGCACCCTCGTCGAATATCTGTCCGAACGATTTGCCTTGTATTACACCGGAAACAACCGTTGTCGCCGCACTTGTACAAGCACAGATTGCAGCACCTTTTGCAGCTACTGCAAACAGAGGTGCTGCCGCACCGCCAGTAAATACAGATAAAGCAGCAAGTCCCGCAATAACAACAACTCCGACAACAACCTTAACAATAGCTTTCCAGTGCTTTTTACAGAACTCTTTTGTCTTTTTCCATAATTTCTTAGCAGTGTTGGCAATCCATTTACCTGCTTTTTTGAAAGCATTTCCAATAGCCTTGCCGAGTTTTTTAAGACCGTCTTTAAATTTCTGCCATCTGCTTTTTTTCTTTGGTGGAGCGGGCGGAATTGCCCAAGGATTAGCCTGAAAGAATTTTTCCTGATTGAGAGCTATTGTCTGAGCGACTTTATGGTCTGTTGACTTGACATTCTGCATGAAAGCAGCGAGTTTCTGACCGGCAGTACGTATTTTTTCGATTTTCGGTTCATCATCTTTAGTTATACGCTGGTCTATGAGATCAACTGCACTTTGAAGCTTACCTGCGCCGCCGTTCATATTACATATTTTAGATTTTACTTCTTTAAAACTTGCAGCAACATCCTGTGCCTGCATCGTATTGAGATGAAAACACAGCTGATTTTTAATAAAGTCGGGAAATCCAAGCACACTTTGTTTTTTTACAACTATACGCAATTCACGTCACCTGACCTTTCATAGGCAAATGCTTTTTTTACACAAATCTCTTGTAGTGGTTCATCTCAAAAGAACAGCTTTTCATTGTGCTTGACAGTTTACTCTGCATTGCTGTCAGGTCACTCATCTTTTTGGTGAGTTCCTCAACATTCTGATCCATAGCTTTAAGTTTCGAGTCCACCTCTTGAAGCGCCTGTTCAAGTCTGGCTTTTTCATTTTTCAGTTCACGAAGGGCAGCGCTCGAATGTTGATTTTGTTCCACTGTCTGAAATTTGAAAGTTTCCGATATAGAAGGCAGAGGAACATCGGAACAGGTGAAATTTTTTGAAAAAACCTCTTCTGATCTTTTTGCAGCATCGTTTGCAGTTTTTACGGTATCGTCCACAACTCCGCCGCTTTCGAGCATACGGATTATACTTTCTATATCTGCCACACGCTTTTCAAAGTTCAATTTTTCAGATCGCATTGAATCTGCTTTTGCAGAGCAGTTTTTATAATCCGCATAGCATCCTTGAATTTGTCTGCTGGTCTGCACATAATTTTCAGCGGCACTCTGATATTTAGCTTTTGCGTTGCCGTAGCCGTCTTCAGCTTGTTTTTTTGTAGGATTAGCCCAGCTCATTTTTACCCTCCTATTCTTAAAAAAATTACATAAAATTTCGGGAAATAACTAAAAATAACCGTATAAATTTTATCATATTTTCCAGAAATATTCAATACACAAATTGAATTTTGTATGTTTTTTAGAAAAGAAGAAACTTTTGTTGTGAAATATGACAAAGCAAGTGTTTTGTCGTATAAATTTACTGAGATTTTTAGCTGGATGCAAAAGAAAACAAGCTGCCGCACCAATTGGCACGACAGCTTGCGAATATATCATTATTATCGGAGAATCAAACAACGCCCTGAGCGATCATTGTATCAGCAACTTTTACGAAGCCAGCGATATTTGCGCCTGCAACATAGTTACCTTCCATGCCGTACTTTTTAGCGGCACTTGAAATATTGTTGTAGATATTGTTCATGATCTGCTTAAGTTTTGCGTCAACCTCTTCGAAAGTCCATGAAAGTCTCTGGCTGTTCTGTGACATTTCGAGAGCTGATGTAGCAACGCCGCCTGCGTTTGCAGCCTTGCCCGGTACGAACATAATGCCGGCATCCTGGAACTTCTTAGTAGCTTCCATAGTTGTAGGCATATTAGCACCTTCGCAAACAGCGATAACGCCGTTCTTGATGAGGTTTTCAGCAGCTTCAACATCGAGTTCATTCTGAGTAGCGCACGGAAGAGCAACATCACAGGGAATAGTCCACATGAATTTACCCTCATGATATTCTGCATTCGGACGATAGTTCTTGTACTCGGTAAGTCTTGCTCTCTTAACTTCCTTGATTTCCTTAACAGCAGCGATGTCAATACCTTCTGCATCATAGATCCAGCCTGTTGAGTCAGCGAGTGTAACAACATTTGCGCCGAGCTGCTGAGCCTTCTGTGCTGCGTAGATAGCAACATTACCTGCGCCGCTTATGCATACAGTCTTGCCCTTGAGTTCGATGTCATGATCTTTGAGAAGAGCCTCTGTCATGTAGAGAAGACCATAGCCTGTAGCTTCTGTACGAGCGAGTGAACCGCCGTAAGTAAGACCCTTACCTGTGAGAACACCTTCATAGCAGTTCTTAAGTCTCTTATACTGACCGAAGAGGTAGCCGATTTCTCTTGCACCTGTACCGATATCACCTGCGGGTACGTCTGTATCTGCACCAATATGTCTGAAAAGTTCTGTCATGAAGCTCTGGCAGAAAGCCATAACTTCTCTGTCGCTCTTGCCCTTGGGGTCGAAATCGGAACCGCCCTTGCCGCCGCCGATCGGGAGACCTGTGAGGGAATTCTTGAAAATCTGTTCAAAACCGAGGAACTTGATGATACCGAGGTTTACAGAAGGATGGAGACGGAGACCGCCCTTGTAAGGACCGATAGCGCTGTTGAACTGAATACGGAAACCACGGTTTACCTGAACCTTGCCGTTATCGTCTACCCACGGAACTCTGAACATGAGCTGTCTTTCAGGCTCAACGATTCTTTCGAGGATAGCCTCATTCTGATACTGGGGATTAGCTTCGATAACCGGTTCAAGAGTTTCGAGAACTTCTCTTACGGCCTGTACGAATTCAGGCTGAGCCGGATTCTTTTCGATTACTTTGTCAAGAACTTCGCTTACATATGACATATTGGTCACTCCTTAAAAATATGAATAAAATTAATCCGATACTTGCACAAACCAATTTCTTTCCTTTTCAGGCAACTATCGTTTTGCACCGAAACGGCACAATCAGTATTCTAACATACCGGGATGAAATAATCAAGTAGAAATTTGAAATTTTTGCAATTTTTTTTTAGAAACTTGCAAATCCGATGAAAAAGGGTGTAAAAACCTCTCGTATTTGTTCAAGTATGCAGGAAACAGACGGAAGATAATGCTTTACCTGAATAAGTCAGCTGTTGTTGGTAGAATAATGCTATAGGCTTGCAAAATTTTTGGATGCACATTGTGTTGTGTAAATGCTGTAAAAATGTACAAAACGGGACAAATATATTGTGTTTTTTGTCAAAAAATAAAATCGGCTGTATTAATGCTTGCTTAAATTTCGCTTTCGTTGTATAATTATAGTGTTTTTCAGGCTTATTTTTTTCACCTGAGCTTATATTTGAGAGGAGTTTTTAGAAATGGAAAAGACAGAGCTTCTTTATGAAGGCAAAGCAAAGAAAGTTTATGCTACAGCTGATGCAAATATGTGTGTTGTAGAGTACAAAGATGACGCTACAGCATTCAATGGTCTCAAAAAGGGTACTATTACCGGAAAGGGCGTTGTAAACAACAGAATGTCAAACTTTATGTTCCGCCTTCTTGAAAGCAAGGGCATAAAAACACATTTCGTTGAGGAACTGAATGACCGTGAAACAGTTGTCAAAAAGGTTAAGATCGTTCCGCTTGAGGTAATCATCAGAAACAAGGCTGCCGGTTCAATGGCAAAGCGTCTTGGTCTTGAAGAAGGTACAGAGCTCAAAACAACTGTTCTCGAATTCTCATACAAAGATGATGCACTCGGAGATCCGCTCATCAACTCATATCATGCTGTAGCTATCGGTGCTGCGACATGGGAAGATATTGATACTATCAGCAAAATGGCACTTGATATAAACAAATATATGGTAGAGTTTTTCGCCGGTGTAGGCGTTGAGCTTATCGACTTCAAACTTGAGTTCGGTAAGACTGTTGACGGTGAAATAGTTCTTGCTGACGAGATTTCTCCTGACACCTGCCGTTTCTGGGATATTAAAACACACGAGAAGCTCGACAAAGACCGTTTCCGTCGTGACCTTGGCGGCGTAGAAGAAGCTTATGCCGAAATGATGAAGAGAATAGGACTTGGCTGATGTGCAATTAGCAATTAGCAATTAGCAATGTGCGAATTGTACGATTTTGGTAAGCGTGACATGAAGTGATTGCATTATGAGTAATCCGTAATTACAAATTACGCATTATGAATTATATTGGGGTGGATTTTTTGAGTATTGATTCACAGGAATTTTATAGCGAAGAACTGCATGAAGAGTGCGGAGTATTCGGTATTTACGGGGACGATAGTATCTCGCCGGCGTATGCCTGCTACAACGGACTTCTTGCGCTTCAGCACAGAGGTCAGGAAAGTTGCGGCATTGCCGTTGGCGACAGGGGTGTTATCTCCGGACATAAAAATATGGGACTCGTCAGCGAGGTTTTCAACAATGAAGTACTTGATTCGCTGAAAGGTCAGATGGCAATAGCTCATGTCAGGTATTCTACAGCAGGCGGCAGTGTGCGTGAAAACTCACAGCCGCTTGTTATGCGTTATGTA
>CACXGC010000152.1 GCA_902767155.1 uncultured Ruminococcus sp.
ACGATGGTAGCTTTGGCGAAGTCGGATACGATGAAACAGGAATTTTCTCAATATGGGTATATTTGTCCATATTTTGAGTAGCAGTGTCAGACGATGAAAATAGGTTTTATAGGCGCAGGAAAAGTCGGCTTTACCCTCGGAAAATATTTTTCTGTGAACGGTATCGAAATTTCAGGCTACTACAGCCGCAGTTATGATTCTGCTCTTGAAGCTGTCAAATTTACCGGCAGTCAGTGCTTTGGCAGTATTGAAGAGCTCGCTGCCGCAAGTGATACGATATTTATAACAACACCGGATTCCGCAATAAAAGATACCTATCTTTCTTTAATCGGACACAACATATCCGGAAAGCAGATTTGTCATTGCAGCGGCTCTTTATCCGCATCAGAAGTTTTTCCTGAAATAAAAGAAAAGCAAGCAAGCGGATATTCAATACATCCCCTCTTTCCTGTCAGCAACAAATATGAATCCTACAAGGAAATAGGCAGAGCATATTTTTCCATCGAGGGTGACAGCCTTCACATCAAAAATTGGGAATCATTTTTTCTAAAGCTTGGAAATCCTGTAAAAATATTGTCAAGCAGTCATAAGACGGAATATCATGCAGCCTGTGCAACTGCAAGCAACCTTGTATGCGCTCTTATCGCTGAAAGCACCGAACTGTTGGCAAAATGTGGCTTTACAACAGAGCAGGCACTTTGTGCGCTTGAACCGCTTATCAGTGCAAATATCGGGAATATACTGAAAACAGACCCTGTTCAGGCACTGACAGGACCTGTTGAACGATGTGACTGCGAAACTGTGCAAAAACATCTGAACTGTTTTGAAAGCAATGATGACAGAGAGCTCTACCGTTCAACTTCTCTGAAACTAATTTCTCTCGCACAAAAAAAGCATCCGGAAAAAAATTATTCCGAAATGCTGAGAATATTGAAAAATTCGTAAAACCGACCGGAAACATATTCCTTGTCTGTCGGAAAACAAAGACAAGCGTCAGCCAATCATCCGCCGACGCTTGTTTTTTCATATTTGTATAGCCTTTATATTCCCGTTTTCATCTGCGACAATTCTGTAACCAAGACCATCATTTTCAGAATAAACATAATCGTTTCCGGATTCGGTCAGAATTATATCATCCTGTTTCTTACGCATTTGCTGCATTACTTTCATGAGTTTTACAGGAAATGAGCTTTCCGGCAACAGAATACGGTCACTTTTACAAATCAGCGAACCGTATGACAAAGAATATTTTCCGGCAGAACTTCGGAATGTCATTCCTTTCAGAGAAGACGGTGATTCTATCGTTATTCCCTCTACATTACTGCCAAGAAACTGCAATTTGCAGCCGTATTCATTTTCGCCGTGCTTAACAATGCACATCTGTTCCGATTTCAGTTCAGGTCTTACTATCCTTTCCTGCTGAGTACACCCTGCCGCAGTCATCATAACCAATACCGTCAAAAGTGCTTTCAATCGTTTTTTCAAAGAAATTCCGCCTTTCGCCGGCTCAGAAAATCTGTGAAAACTCCTTAATCATATCGCTCGGCAGCATTGTCCTGCGTGAATATTTTTCAGCGCACTTATCCCCTGCGAGTCCGTGATAATAAACTGCAAGTATCGCTGCTTTGTCGTAATTCATTCCCTGTGCAAGGAACGATGCCATAAGACCGGCAAGTATGTCACCGCTGCCGCCCTTGCCCATACCGTTATTTCCGGTACGGTTGACATAAACATCTCCGTCAGGAAATGCAATTATAGTATTTGCGCCTTTCAGTACGACTGTTACTCCATACTGTGATGCAAAATCTCTTGCCGAAAGATATCTGTTTTTCTGAACCGTCTTGATATCCGTTCCCATAAGTCTTGCCATTTCACCGGGGTGCGGTGTCAGGATAACGGGAGCCATACACTGTCTTAATACATCTATATTCGGAACTATCGAATTTATGCCGTCAGCGTCAAGAACTATCGGTTTCATAGATGAGGCTATCAAACCCGAAACAAGTTCTGTAACCTCACTTCCCGTACCAAGACCACAGCCTATGAGTACAGCATTGCAATTCTGCATAACCTCCATTTGCAGTTTATCAAAAGCACTTGCACCAAGCTGCCCTTTCTCAGTCTGAGGAAGCGGAAGAAATACAGCTTCTGTCAGTTTGTTGGCAACAATAGGATATATTGACTCCGGAACAGCCATTTTCAATATACCTATACCACTTCTTAACGCCGCCTCACCGCTTAGTATTGCAGCGCCTGCCATTCCGTAACTGCCGCATACTGAAAGAAGTGTACCGTTTGTACCCTTATGTGCCGACCTTTTTTTTTCCTGAAGAGGATATTTCTCAATAAGTTCATCAGTTGTACGCATAGCATATGTACACATATCAACAAACTGCTGAGGAATACCTATTTTCGCAACAGAGATTTCTCCGCAATAATCCGATGACGGATACAGAACATGAAGCGGTTTAAGTGCCGTAAAAGACACTGTATAATCCGTGTGGAAACAATCTCCCGGTATTTCACCGCTGTTGCATACTATACCGCTCGGCGTATCGACAGCAATCTTTACAGCCTTTGTATTACGGTTACTAAGGTCTATTGCCTGTGCGCTTCCCGGGTCAAGCATATCTTTGAACCCGATTCCGTATATAGCGTCAATTATCATTTCAGCCTCGTCTATAGCATTGGCAGCCTCGATAGTCTGGTCATACTGATTAATAATCGCAACTTTGTCCGGAATAATGTTGAAATTCATTTTTCCAAGATCGGTCTGCGGGTAGTCATTTACAAGAATAACGGAAACCTCGCTCATCAGTGACAGAAAACGTGCAATTACAAAACCGTCACCGCCATTATTTCCCTTTCCGCATAGCACAACAACTTTCTTTATTTTCCTTTCTGCTATCAATTTTGCCGCAAGTTCAGCCACTGCCGCACCTGCCTGCTCCATAAGGGATGCAGTAGATATACCGCTTCGTGCGACTTCTTTCTCAAGATTCATCATCTCATTGCTTTCAACAACGATCATTTTAAAATCACCTCATATACAAACATCTATTTTCCGACCTGCTGTACAGGGCGGCAATATACCACGTACGCTGTGCATCTACTATTTTAGCACTATTTTATATTTTTTTCAATCACCAATGCATATTTTTTAGCTGTAATCTGAGGTTTGTTGGTAAATGGAAACATTGATTTTTTGTCGAAAATATGATAGAATAGTTGTTTGTGGGAGTGGAATAATCGCTCCGTAGATGACAGGCATCGAAAAACCTGAATTTGGAAAAAAGGAGAAAAGGTAAAACATACATTCGTTTTACCGTGGTACGTTTATGTTCAATGCAGATGAGTTAAAAAAATTGTTTTTAAGCGACCTGAATAACGTTGAAAGCGAAAATCAGCTTTCAGAATTCTGGAAAAAATTTCTTTCAAAGCAGGGCGCTGTTCAGGGATTAATGGCAAATATCAAAAATGTTGCCAAGGAAGAAAAAAAATCATACGGTCAGTTCGTCAATGATGTAAAGAACTGGGCACAGAAACTTTATGAGGAAAAAAAGGCTGAAATAGAAAAAGCTGCTCTCAATGCAAGATATGACCTCGAAACAGTAGACGTTACAATGCCTGTTGATATACAGACTCCCGGAAATCTCCATCCGCTTACAACTGTAAAATATGAGATGATAAACGTCTTTGCCGGTATGGGCTTTGAAATATTTGAAGGTCCTGAGATTGAAGACGATGACCATAATTTCACCCGTCTGAATGTCCTCAAAGACCACCCGTCAAGGGATATGCAGGACACTTTCTGGCTTACGGAAGACTTACTTCTCCGCACACATACATCTCCCGGACAGATTCGTGTTATGGATGCAGAAAAGCCCCCTATAAAGGTACTTGTTCCCGGAAAGGTTTTCCGCTCCGATTCAGATGCAACTCATTCGCCTATGTTCAGTCAGATGGAAGGACTTGTTGTTGACAAACATATCACTCTCTGCGACTTGCAGGGTATGCTTGACGAATTCGTTAAGAATATGTTCTCCGATGCCGCAAAAACAAGACTCCGCCCCTCTTATTTCCCATTTACAGAGCCTTCTGTCGAAGTAGATGTAAGCTGTTTTAAGTGCGGCGGAAAAGGCTGTTCTTTGTGCAAGGGTACAGGCTGGATAGAAGTACTCGGCGGCGGTGTTGTAAATAATAAGGTGCTCGAAAACTGCGGCATAGATTCAACAAAATATTCAGGTCTTGCTTTCGGTATCGGTATCGAAAGAATTACCATGCTCAAATATGGTATCAACCATATGGGCAAGATGTTTGAAAACGATATTGAATTTTTGAAACAGTTCAAAGCATAAACGGAGGTTTCAGCAATGAAAGTATTACTTAGCTGGTTAAAAGATTACGTTGATATAGATGTACCGCTGAAAACATTGGAAGAAAAACTGTTTTCAACCGGTTTTGAAGTGGAAGGAACAGATTATCTCGGCGAGGGAATTGAAAGAATCTTCGTTGGAGAAGTTACTTCTATCGAAAAATACGAGGGAACTCACCTTTATATATGCCATGTAAACTGCGGCAAAGAGGGCGAAGACCACCTCATACTCACAGGTGCTGACAATGTTTTCAAAGGTGCAAAAGTTCCTGCCGCTCTTGTAGGTGCAAAACTGCCCGGAGGATTTGAGATTTCTCCCCGCAAAATGAAAGATATGGTCTCCTATGGTATGCTCTGTTCTGGCGGAGAACTCGGACTTGATCCGGAATGGTATCCTACAGCAGGCGTTGACGGTATCATGATACTTGATGAAAATGCTCCTGTAGGCGAAGATATCAAAACATACCTCGGTCTTGAAGATTATGTTCTTGACATTTCCGTCACGGCAAACCGCCCCGACTGTCAGTCTATGCTTGGCATTGCAAGAGAAGTTGCCGCATTTCTCGGAAAAGAACTCAAAATGCCCGACCTTTCATATACAGAGGACGGCACAACAGACGAACGTATCCACGTTGACGTTATAGACAAGGATATCTGTCCAAGATACCTCGGTCACTATATATACGACATAAATCAGGTTGAAACTCCGCTATGGATGAAAAGAAGACTTATTGCTGTGGGACACAATGCAATAAGTATTATAGTTGACATTACAAACTATGTTCTCGCTGAAATCGGTCAGCCGATGCACGCTTTTGACCTGTCAACCGTAGCCGGACGCTCAATCATCGTAAAAAGAGCCGCTGACGGCGAAGAAATCGTTACACTTGACGAAAAAACACGCAAACTTACAAGAAATAATCTTCTCATCTGCGATACGGAAAAGGGTATTGCCCTTGCCGGCGTAATGGGCGGTCTTAACAGCGAAATAAAAGACGACACAAAAGAGGTTCTTTTCGAGTCCGCAAAATTCGTAAAAGACAATGTACGCAAAACAGCAAGAGGACTTGGAATACAGTCTGATGCTTCTGCAAGATATGAAAAAGGTATTGACGAGTACAGCGTTGAAACAGGTATGGCAAGAGCATTAAATCTTGTACAGACACTTGGCGCTGCAAAAGTCAGTTCCTCACATTTCGATGTTACAGCAGGCGCATCACGTGAAGAGCGTGAAATAACCGTTAGTGCCGAACAGGTAAATTATGTACTCGGCATAGAAATTCCCGAAGAAGAAATGATCAGAATACTGAAATCTCTTTCATTCGGTGTTACCTGCAATGATGGCACAATGACAATAAAAGTTCCAAGATTCCGTGAGGATATTGAGACATATCAGGATATTGCCGAAGAAGTTATCAGAGAATACGGCTATGATAAGGTAGTTCCGACATTTCTCAGCGAATCTTTTGTAACAAACGGCGGTCTTAACGCTGCCCAGACAAAAGAACTTGAAGTAAAGAAATATCTCTGCACACTCGGCTATTACGAAATACAGACAATCGCCATGACTGACAAAACAGAGTTCGATAAATTCCTTCTCAGCGAAAATGATTCAAGAAGAACAGTAATTGAGCTTCTCAACCCGATTACCGAAAATCTCGGTATCATGAGAACAATGATGTCTCCTTCCATGCTCAGAGCTATTGAAACAAATATCAAAAACGGTAATGACGATGTACGTTTCTTTGAACTTGCAAATGTATATATTCCGAAATCACTTCCGCTGACAGAACAGCCCTATGAAATTAAAACTCTTTGTCTTGGTTCAGCCGGCGCAAAAGAAAATTTCTTCACCATGAAAGAAACTCTTGAAAGTTTTGCTGCTGATAACGATCTCACTTTCTCGTATCAGAGAGGAAACGAGCCTTATTTCCACCCTGGAAGATGCGCTGATGTTTTCTGTAACGGTGAGAAAATCGGCACATTCGGTCAGCTTCGTTATGAAATGATAGACAAAATGGAAATTGCTGAGGGCAAAAAAGCTTCAACAAAAATTTTCCTTGCTGAATTTAATTATGACCTCCTGAAAAAGCAGTTCAAGACTGAAATCGTATACAAGCCCGATTCAGGATTCGCAAAGAATTCAAGAGATCTCTCTGTTGCTGTAAATAAAAATATCGCCTGCGGTGACATAATTGACGCTATCCGCTCGGCTGATACACTTGTCAGTGCTGTAAAAGTATTTGACATTTTTGAAAGCGAAAAGATAGGTCTTGACAAAAAAAGTATCGCATTCAACATTACATTTTCATCCGATGAATATAACATTACTGACGAAAAGGCTGAAAACGTGATGGAAAAAGTACTTTCCGTACTTACCGAAAAATTTGACGCTAAACGCCGCTGATAAATAATCCGTTTATTTCCCGCAATTCTCAAACAGCAGAAGTGCGGGAAAGCCTTATACAAAAAGCACTTTATATGATCGTGCAGAAAGGAATCGTGGAAAATGGGAAACTATAAGATTGGCATTGATGTCGGCTCTACTACTACAAAGCTTGTACTGACGGTAGACGGCGAAATGAAATACCATAAGTACATCCGACACTTTGCAAAACAAAGAGAAAGTATCATCGGACTTTTGGAAGAAGTTCGCAGTACGGTCGGCGAAAACAGGTTTCAAGTCTGCCTGACCGGTTCGGGATCAAGAATCCTTGCCGAAAAACTTGAACTTCCGTTTACTCAGGAAGTTGTTGCAAACTCTCTTGCACTCAAAAGCAAGTACCATAAAATCGGCACTGCAATCGAACTTGGCGGTCAGGACGCAAAAATAATATTCTTCCGTGAAGATGATAATGGCGAACCTGCTGTATATGATATGCGTATGAACGGAAGCTGTGCCGGTGGTACAGGCGCATTTATTGACGAAGTTGCTACAGTGCTCGGAATACCTGCCGAAAACATGAATGAAATGGCAATGAAAGGCAGCAGTGTTTATGATATTTCCGGACGCTGCGGCGTTTTCGCCAAAACAGATATTCAATCTCTCCTGAATCAGGGTATCAAAAAATCCGATATCGCCCTTTCAAGTTACCATGCCATTGCAAAACAGACAATAGGCGGTCTGTCACAGGGACTTGACATAAAACCGCCGGTAGCTTTTGAGGGTGGTCCTCTTACATTTCATCCCCGACTCGGTGAAGTTTTTGCCGAAAGACTAAATCTCAAAGAAGAAGACATAATCGTACCGGAATTTCCTGAAATCATGGTCGCATACGGTGCGGCACTTAGTATCAGCGAGATACATTCCGCATCACCCGACTATTCTACAGAAGAACTTCTGAACAAAATGAAATCTCTTTCCGAAGACCACAGCGCTGATGAATGCAGTGCTCTGTATTTTGAAAACAAGGAAGATTTTGACGCTTTCAGAAAAAATCATCCTCACCATCAGGCACCGGAATATACTCCGAAAAAAGGTGAAACTGTTAAAGCCTACCTTGGCATAGATGCCGGCAGTACTACAACAAAACTTGTACTCATGAACGAGAATGAAGAAATAATTGACTCATTCTATTCTTCTAACGAAGGAAATCCCCTGAACGTGGCAAAAAAAGCACTGCTTGCCATGTACGACAAATACACGAAAGCCGGCGCAAAACTTGAAATAATTTCCGCCGCATCAACCGGTTACGGAGAATTCCTCTTTTCAAAGGCATTCCGCACAGAATCGCATATTGTCGAAACGGTTGCACATTCCCTTGCGGCATCGAAATATGTCGATGACCCCAGCTTTATTCTCGATATCGGCGGACAGGATATGAAAGCTATCTGGCTTGAAAAAGGCATTATAACAAATATTGTTGTAAATGAAGCCTGTTCTTCAGGATGCGGCTCGTTCCTCGAAAACTTTGCCCAGACTCTTAATATAGAAACAAAAGACATTGCTGACAGAGCTTTTAAGTCTACCCGACCGGCTAAGCTTGGAAGCCGCTGTACTGTATTCATGAACAGCAGTATAATAACGGAACAGCGCAACGGCAAACAGCCAAATGATATTATGGCAGGTCTTTGCCGCTCCATTATCGAAAACGTATTCACAAAAGTAATCCGTGTACCTAATATTGCCTCTCTCGGTGAAAAAATCGTTGTTCAGGGCGGAACTTTCAGAAATGATGCTGTACTTCGTGCAATGGAACAGTATGTAGGCAAACCTGTTATACGTGCCCCCTATCCCGGACTTATGGGCGCTATAGGTTCTGCTCTTACTGCTAAGGAAAAAGCCGCAAAACCTGATTTCAAAAGAAGCTTCATTTCCTATCAGGAACTGAAAGATTTCACATTTGTACAGAACGCAAACTCACCGTGTCCGTACTGCACAAATCACTGCAACAGAACAATTCTCACTTTCTCGACAGGTGACAGCTGGGTAACGAATAACCGCTGTGAAAAAGGTGAAGTTATCGGCGACCCGAAAGATGCTGATACACAAAATAAAATCAGGGAAATAAACAGCGCCAAAAACAAACCTTTCAATATGTACGAATTCCGCAAAAAACTTCAAAATAAGAAATACCATTACAAGGAACTTATGGATAACAAAAAAACTGTTATCGGTATTCCACGAGTACTGTATTTCTGGGAGGGAATGCCGTTCTGGAATACATTCTGGAATTCGCTGGGCTTTACGCTGAAAGTTTCCCCTATCAGCACAAGAAACATTTACGAAAACGGTATTCATGCAGTTCCAAGTGATACAGAATGTTTTCCGGCAAAACTTGTACACGGTCATATCCGTGAACTTGTAAAGATGGGCGTTGACAGAATTTTCATGCCTATAATAGTTGTAATGCCTTCCGAAAACACCGAAGATACAAGTTTCTCACGCTGTGCGCTTGTCAAAGGCTACCCTATAGTAATAGGCAACTCCGACAACCCTGACAGAAATTATGGTGTAAAATTCGATTCTCCGTATTTCTACTGGTACGCAGAAGAGGACAGAGAAAAACAAATCTGTGAATACATGGAAAAAGAATTCGGCATTGACAAGGAAATTACTAAAAAAGCAGTCGGGTTCGCCTCTGCCGCACAAAAACAGTATGATAAGGAGCTCAAAGAAAAAGGTCAGGAAATCATTGACGAGGTAACTAAAAAGAATCAGTTCGCTGTTGTTATGGCAGGCAGACCTTATCATAATGACCCGCTCATAAATCACGAACTGCCCGAAATGCTTGTAAACATGGGAGTTCCTGTTCTGACAGCAGATTCACTTCCGGAAGTAAATAAAACTGACCTGAGCAAATCGAGGATTGACATAGTAAACAATTTCCACGCACGAATGCTCAGCAGCAGTATTTTGGCAGCACAAAACAATAATCTTGAATACATCCAAATCGTAAGTTTCGGCTGCGGTCACGATGCAGTATTATCCGACGAAATAATCCGCCTCATGAAAGAAATCAGCGGAAAAGCACCGCTTATTCTCAAAGTAGACGAAAGTGATGCACAAGGTCCTCTGCGTATACGTGTACGTTCCTTTATCGAAACCATTGAAAGAAAACGTGCAAAGAACATTACTTACGAGATCAAGCCTCTTCCCGACCCGTATCCGGTAAAGTATACCAAACAAGCCAAAAAGGAAAAAATCGTACTTATACCAAACAGTTCACACGCTTTCTGCCAGATAATGACCGCAGCATTCCGCACACAGGGTGTCAGGGCTGTTCCGCTGAATATCGGACGTGAGGAAGCTATTCGTCTTGGTAAAAAATATACACATAACGATATCTGTTTCCCTGCTCAGATAGTTATAGGTGAGATTTTAGGCGAACTTGAAAGCGGAAAATATGATAAGAACGAGGTAGCTGTCGGCATGGCAAAATATCTTGGCTGCTGCCGTCTGCCGCATTACGCAACAATACTGCGTAAAGCTCTTGACGATGCCGGATATCAGAATGTTTCCATAATGACAAACGATGATATCGATTATCACCAGCTTCACCCTGGTTACAAAATAAATATGGGAACACTTATAAATGTTTCGATTGCACTTCCTATGATAGATGTACTCGAAGAAGTTCTCAGAAAGAAACGCCCTTACGAAAAAGTCAAAGGCAGCTCTGATAAAGCGTTCAACGAGGGTATGGAACTGCTCGCAAAAGGTATTGAAAAAGGCGGAGCAGTCGGCGCAACAAGAGCATTTAAAAAAGCTCTAAAACTCCTTTCTGCCGTCGAATATGACAATTCAAACAAAAAACCGACTGTGCTTATAGTGGGCGAATATCTCCTGAACTTCCATCCGGGAGCAAATGGCGATATTGAAAAGTATTTCGAGGATAACAACTTTGAAGTTATAGAGGCAAAAATGACAGACGTTATACAAAAATCATACTTCTGTCAGGGAAAGCAAATAAAAGAATTCAAAGTAAAGCGTGACAGAAATACAAAATTCTGGTCAAAAGCCGCAAACATTTTCTTTGACATGATGCACAAGTATGTTGATTTCCTTGCAAGAAAAGAAAAGCTGCACGAGAAATCACAGCTGCTTGACGAACTGGCTGTCGAAAGTGATCCGGTAATTCATCATACATTCGACACCGGCGAAGGTATACTCATACCTGCTGAAATAATCCATCATGCAAAGCACGGATGCAGAAACTTTGTTATACTCCAGCCTTTCGGATGTCTGCCGAACCATGTTATCGGACGCGGCGTAAGCAAAAGACTAAAAGAGATGTTCCCTGATATTGAACTTTTGCCGCTTGATTATGACCCTGATGTAAGTTTTGCAAATATCGAAAACCGTCTCCAGATGCTTGTAATGAATCAGTGTCACTGATAAAAGCAGAAACGGCTGCCGCATAAGCTAAAAATCTCATACGACAGCCTTATTGTAAACGTAAACATAACGAAACAACAGCCCTGAACATGACGCATATCAGGAGTTGTCGATGTCATGTTCTCAGGCTGTTGTTTTCGAATAGTCAATCCCCACTTATTACTGTAAATTGTAAAAATAATTTGTGAACACTTCGTAAATATAACCTGAAACATATTTGAAAAAAAGCTTAATTTTTTTCAAGCTACAATAGTTTACACATATTTTGATTTTTGAGAAAACAGAATTTCAAAAAAAAGAATTTTGTATTTCTTTACAGTTATTTCTTTTTTGCTTTACATGGTGTATAATATACCTGTTGTCATTTAGCCACAAACAAAAGTGGATTACTTGAAAAAATATAAGGAGAATAATATGCTCATAAGCAAAACACCAAAAACCAAAAGAATCATATTCAAAGTAGTGTTTTTTTGTGTGTTCATATTCAGTATGCTCCTTGGCGTTTATCCTAAAGCGGCAAGAAGACTCCGACCTCTATAGGTCGGGGATGAATTGCCGGTCAGCCGTAAGGCTGACTTTTTGTTGAC